>JALXCX010000229.1 GCA_026990725.1 Desulfobulbaceae bacterium | reverse complement strand
CTGGTTCACGCTGCTGGCAACAGCTCGATCTTCTGGGGAAGACATGCTTTTATATCCTATGCCGAGCATCTTCATTCCCTGGGGCCGCTGGTTCCGGTGGCAGAATTTATTCTGCTCACAATTTTTCTTCTTCATATTGTCACCGGAATAAGCCTGTATTTTAAGAATTTACAGGCTCGTTCAGATCGTTATACTGTCAGTAAACAGGCTGGTGGCCGGACACTGGGTTCCAAAACGATGCCTTATACCGGGGCTCTTATTCTGCTGTTTATCCTTGTTCATCTCTTCAATGTTCGCTTCACCGACCAGAGTGTTCCGGTGGCTGATATAGTCGGTAATATCCTGAGTCGCCCCCTGTACACCCTGGTATACGCGGCGGGCATGGTGATTCTTGCGCTCCATATAAGCCATGGCTTCTGGTCACTTTTTCAGACACTTGGTTTGAGTCATCCACGCTATGACGGCCCTGTCAGAAATGTGACGTATATTGTTGCCGCACTGATTATATCTGTTTTTGCTGTTATTATTCTGCTTTTGCTCTGCGCGGGAACATACCTTGGTTGATAATGCAGGTAGAGCGAATTGACCATATCGTTTTGACGGTCGAGAACATTGAAAGAAGCTGTACGTTTTACGCAGCAGTTCTGGGTATGGAGATTATCGAATTTGCCGGACAGCGAAAGGCCCTGAAATTTGGCCGGCAAAAAATCAACCTCCATCAAAAAGGCAATGAATTTGAACCCAAGGCGACCCATCCCCTGCCCGGGACGATTGATCTCTGCCTGTTGACTTTAGAAACAATGGATGAAATTACCAGTCATTTAGAACAACATGAAATAAAAATACTGGAAGGCCCTGTGCGGCGTACCGGGGCGACAGGAACTCTGCAATCCGTGTATTTCCGTGACCCGGATGGAAATTTACTTGAGCTTTCCACTCCATGCTGAAAATGTCCATCTCCTTAAAAAATGTCTGTCCAAAAATGTTTTTTTGTTCGAGTGCAGATAAACGAAGACTCCAAGGAGCATGGAAAAAGAAAAAGTTTGAACAGACACCAGGAATACTGGTGAGCCAGAACCTATAACCATCAACATACAAAGAAATTATGCAGCTTGATGCTCGAATTCCCGATGGTGCTCTAGCCGACAAATGGGATAATTGCCGATTTATCAATAAACTTGTTAATCCGGCAAACAAACGAAAATATGAGGTGATCGTGGTGGGAACCGGCCTTGCCGGTGCCTCTGCCGCAGCCTCCATGGCAGAGCTTGGCTATAATGTTCATTCGTTTTGCATTCAGGACAGTCCACGACGTGCCCATTCCATTGCGGCCCAGGGTGGAATAAACGCAGCTAAAAATTACCAGAACGATGGCGATTCCATCTTCCGTCTGTTCTACGACACCATCAAGGGGGGCGATTTTCGTGCCAGGGAAGCCAATGTCTATCGTCTGGCCCAGGTATCAAATAGTATCATTGATCAATGCGTGGCCCAGGGCATCCCCTTTGCCCGTGAATATGGCGGCACACTGGCCAACCGTTCGTTTGGCGGTGCCCAGGTTTCCCGAACCTTTTACGCCCGGGGCCAGACAGGTCAGCAGCTTTTACTTGGGGCCTATTCTTCCCTGATGCGCCAGGTCGCAGCCGGTAAGGT
>JALXCX010000228.1 GCA_026990725.1 Desulfobulbaceae bacterium | reverse complement strand
TTTCTGAGAAAAAGATTGCAGAAATCGTTCACCGGACCCAAACCGGGGGAATTGAAATAGTTAACCACCTGAAAACCGGCAGTGCTTTTTATACTCCTGGCCTGGCCGCTGTTGAAATGGCTGAAGCCGTTCTTACCGACAGCAGGCGGGTCATGCCCTGTGCGGCCTATCTGGAAGGGGAATTCGGCATTTCGGGATTTTTTCTGGGCGTACCTGTTGTGCTTGGCGAAAACGGTGTGGAGCGGATTCTTGAATTTGAACTTACCGATGAAGAAAAAACTGCGCTGGCTGGTTCTGTCAAGGCAGTGTCCAAACAAATGGAAGCTACCGGTTTGTAGTTTGTACTCACTGGTCGCGACTGTTCTTAAAGCTCGCCATATTTATTGTGAAGACCGATACAGTGCTTCTGCAGCAACAGTTGCAGGAGCACACCCAAACATCTCTTTGTTCCCTGGACTTTCTTGGCAATGGCAGCCTGACTGAAAAGGTTGTTGCGCTTGCCCTGGGAGAAGTCTCCGCAAACGGGTCGGCTTCGGGTCGGAAGTTACAACAGTTGGCAGAGAGTTTACGCAACTTTGATGTCAGCAGCCTGAATGTCGTTGTTTTGGGAGGCGGAACAGGACTCTCAAGCATTATTGGCGGTGATTCCAGGCGCCCTGAATGGCAAAAGACCCCTTTCACAGGGCTGAAAGAAGTTTTTCCTCAACTTCATTCCATCGTCTGTGTCACCGATGATGGCGGTTCAACAGGAGAGCTGCTCAAAGATTTTCCCCTGGTCGCTCTTGGAGATCTTCGTCATGTCCTGCTTTCCGCCATTGACCGGCATACCCTGCAGAAGAGGTATAAGCTAGATGAGCGGGCCGCCTTAGATGTTGCAGCCACGTTGCATACTCTTTTTAATTACCGTTTTATCTCACATCCACTTACACCCGTTCAGCTGTTGCACGACAGTACAGTAGATTTGTCCCGGTTGCCGGTTCCACTTGCTCAATACATAACTTCATTAGTTAAGCGTTTATTTGTTGACAAGCGAATGAGCCCGGCTCTTGATCGCCCCCAGTGTCTGGGAAATCTTCTTCTGGCTGCGGCAATATACGATACCTTACCGGAAAATATAACCTGTGCAGAACTTTCCACAAATGCTCGCTTAATTCACAGGGCCACTCTTAAGGGGCTCTCCACCCTGTCTCATTCCCTTGGGGTCGGGGAAAACGCCGTGCTCCCATGTACGACAACACCAGCTCAATTACAGATAATTTATGCAAATGATGTCGTGGTCACCAGCGAGTGTAAGTCAGGGGGGGCCCAGCGTGGTTATCCCATTGACCGGGTTATGGTGGAGTTTTCAGGAAAACCGCAGATGCCGGACTGTGTGCCGGATCTGATCAGCAATGCAGATATAATTATCATGGCACCGGGCAGCCTGTATTCTTCAATTATTCCTATCTTGCAGGTTCCGGGATTAGCTGATCTTATTCGTCAGAACAGTAAGGCGTTAAAATTGCTTGTCTCAAATATCTGGGTTCAAAAAGGGGAAACCGATGCCACAAGGGCTGCCCCGGATCGAAAGTTTCATGTTTCTGATCTTATTTGTGCCTATGAGCGCAATATTTCCGGAGGTGTTCAGGACCTTTTTTCACACGTCTTGACTCTTGACCTGGCCGACATCCCCGGTTCTGTCCTGCAGAGTTATGCCATTGAAGCCAAGGAACCTATATATCTGGATCCTGGCAATGTGAGAAAACTAGGCCTGGAACCTGTCTGTGCCTATATCTTTTCAAAAGATCTCCTCCAGCAAAGAAATGTAATTCAGCACGATCCGGATTCTCTTAGTCTTGTTTTACGCGTTTTATCCGGGCTTAGAGACAGTGGCTTTTTATGTACCTCTGCCCGAAAAGACCTGGTCCCTTTCAGCCTGAATTTTTCTCCCTATATTAACACTGAAAAAGAAGTTCCCTGCCGTCGCTATAAAAGTTTTTATGAAAAAATTCAGAGGCTCAATTTTTCTGGTATCAATGGAGCTGAAAACAAACAAAATCCTCTTGCCCAAGACATAAGCCAGCTGAATAAAGACCGTGTGAGCGAAATTATCTGGCGGCACCCTGATATCCAGCTGGAGCATTTTCAGTTTATACGCGGAATCTGCCTGATCGATAACCAGAGCTGGAAACGGAGTCAGATATGGGATAATGTTTTCTCATTTTATGATCCTTTGGATGAATTTATTAAAATCCGTAACGATCAGGCGGAAAATCTCGACCGTTTTGAAAGAGCTTTTCTGGTTGGGCTTGGTCAATCTTTACTCGGCAATTATGTTGAAAAGAAATGGATGGATGATGTTTCTTTCAAAGAGGAGCCCGTTGGCCGTGTATTTTGCCTGCAGATGAGAAGTGCTGAATCTCTCAGGAGTTTTTTTTCTTCTTCTGAGCTTGATATTTACCTGCAACTCTGCCGGATGTATCCGTCGTCTCGCCGGGAGCGATTGTACACCCGGTTGGTTAACGGCGAAGAAGGTTTTACCCCCCCGGGACTTCTTTTTGGTCTTTTTTATGCCTGGTATCTGGACAATCGGTTTGCTCCAAACATTGAGTACAAGATGTCCATAATGAAAAGCAGACCATCATATCTTATTCCTGAACAGGTTCGCCTGGTCAGCAGGCGAAGACAGTTGATACGTTTTTTTCGAGAAAAAGTTTTTCGGAGATCATTGCCGGAAATCAAATTTTCCTATTAATTCTGTCGTTCCGGAACAGTTTTTTGCTTTACCGGGAGAGACAAGTGTGAACTATATGACAGATGAATTACAACTTTATGATTCCAGGGATTGGCATAGTGTTTTTGACGCACTGGTTGAATCTGTTCTGATCCTTAATAAAGATAAAGTTGTTGTCCATGCCAACCGGGCTGCCTGTCAATTATTGTCAACAGATGATTGTTCCCTTTTAGGCCGTACATGCCATGAACTCTTTGTCTCCCGGTCAACAGTATGCAAAGATTGCCCTCTTGAATATGTGCAGCATAAAGGAGAGAGTTATACCCGCGATATGGAGCGGCCCTTTCTGGGTAAATGTCTCCGTGTGACCTGTGCGCCAATGTTTAGAGAAGATGAATTTGTGGGATATATCCATTCTGCCGTAGATATAACCCATCAGTTGAATCTTGAAAAACAGCTGGTCTTTGCCCAGAAAATGAAGGCAATCTCAACGCTTGCAGGTGGCATAGCGCATGATTTTAATAATATTTTAGGTGTTATTTTAGGAAATGCTGATTTGCTCGAGTTTCGTTTGGAGGGCAATGTAGAACAACTTGTCAGTAAGACTCCGATGCTTGAAAAAGAGGAAATTTTGGAGCACCTTGCTGCCATTCAAAAAGCAGGACAAAGAGCCCAGGAACTGGTTGGGCAGATTCTTACTTTCAGCAGGCAGGCAACATCCCAACGAAAGGATGTACTTATCACACCGATTATAAAAGAGGGCATCAAATTTCTGCAATCCACAGTCCCGGCAACCATCGAAGTCCGAGCGAGTCTGGCTGAGGATATAGGGTATATTTATGCTGATCCGACACAGATTCACCAGGCGTTAATGAACCTTTGTACCAATGCAGTTGAGGCCATCGGTGATGCGCATGGCCATATTGAAATATCGCTTGCCGAAACAAAGATATCAAATGCTGAGTTAGTCGCTTCTATGCAAAAGCTGAAAAATGGAGAGTATATTGTCTTGTCTGTCAAGGATACCGGAATCGGCATGACTGAAGATGTGCTTGAACGAATTTATGATCCGTATTTCTCCACAAGAGAAAGCGGGGCGGAGACAGGGCTTGGTCTGGCAGTGCTGCATGGAATTGTCAGTGAGCATAACGCGTACATTGATGTATCCTCTGAACCGGGAAAAGGATCTGTTTTTTCAATATATTTCCCCAAGGTGAATACCAGAAAGGAAAAGAGAAAGAAGAACGTGGCTTCTACAATGCTCCAGGGTACTGAAACAATCATTTTTGCTGATGATGAAAAGGAATTGGTGAAAATGTTTTCCGAAATGCTGGGGTATCTCGGCTATACAATTATTCCGGCATTCAGCGGGCAGGAAGTCCTTGATCATTTAAAAAATGGTTTGCAGAAAGTGGATATGGTTATTACAGATCAAACAATGCCCAACATGACGGGAATGGAACTTGCTTTTGCCGTAAAAAAGATACGCAGGAATCTTCCAGTCATACTCTGTTCCGGATATACAGAACCGGTAACAGAAAAATCAGCCAAGCAGGCAGGGATAAATGCTTTTTTAGCCAAACCCATTGAAATGAAAGACCTTGCGGTAACAATGCGGCAGGTTTTTCTGTTAAGCAACAGCCACTAGAACCATGCGAATACTTGTTATAGACGATAATGAACAAATGTTGATCCTTTTGCGTCAGGCCATGGAATGGGCAGGCTTTGAAGTCGTCGTGGCGGAGAATGGTCGTCTGGGGCAAGAGTTGTTTGAAGATCAGGCAGCAGACCTTATTATTACCGACTTGATCATGCCGGAACAGGAAGGGCTGGAAACTATTCGCAAATTAAGAAAAATAGCCCCTGCTGTTAAAATTATTGCTATCTCAGGCGGTGGTAAAATCGGCCCGGAAGCGTATCTGCCAGCAGCCATGGAACTGGGCGCGGATCGTATTTTTTCCAAGCCCTTTGATATTAAGGTGCTGGTGCAAACAGTTCACGAGCTTCTGGCTGATACCTGATCGTTTCGCAAAGTTTTCCTGTCTTTTCTTTTCAAGAGTTTTCCCGTCAAAGAACAGCTGTTTAGAATAATCCATGTATTTAGCCCGTCGTTTTATTGATAATCGTCTTCACTATCAACTTCGTGAATCCTTTTATGATGGTACTGTCTACAGGCACCGTGATGTGCTCGATCTTGGTGATGATCCGGGCAGGTTTATCAAGTATCCCGGCGGTTCCTCTTTTTATATCGATGATCTTTTTTTTGATTTGTTACACAAAGCCGGTTGTTTTGTCGAATACGATGAAATCGAGCCGTTTTTTTTCCCTTTTCTGGACCCCTATATAAAAAACCGGGTTGATCCTTTTTTAAATAGAGCTGCCAACCGGGGCTGGAAACGGATGGATCAGCAGACCCGTGGTCGAATTTTTAAAGAGAGTCATGTCTTTGATCGCAGGCGGATTCATTTTTTGCGTTTTGGCCAGACGGATTTACGGGAACTTGACCGCTCACCATCCCTGTATAAAATATTGCTTGATAAATCCCGTGATGAACTTGAACAGCTCATTTTAGAACGCGAACAGGATTTACGCCCCCAGGAGTATAAGCGATATATTTTTGCGGTTTTTGATTTACAGAAGCATTTTAAAGAGGCCTGTGCCAGAACCATGCCTCATGCTCTGAACAGTGACATCCTTGACCAGTGTTTTCTTAAAGAACTCTGTCTGCTTGATAATGACGCAACATTCTGGCAGGGTATGGAACGGGGGAATACTCTGGTTTCGTATATGATCAGATATGTGATTATGTTTTTTGATTATTCATTTCCAAGCGGTCAGAGCTGGGATGATTTTGTCCGGGCTCATATCGGTTCCGGACAAAGACCCGGCCCGATAAACAACTCTCCACGGATGTCCATGCGTGAAGTCACTACTGTTTTTGGTATGAAACAGAGTGAACTTGCAGCCATGAGCAGGACAGAACTCACCAGGTTATATCGCAGGGAAGCCATGTCTCTTCATCCCGATAAAGGAGGAGATCATGACGCATTTATCCAATTAACGACGGCCTATAACGAATTATTGCGGACCAAGCCGTGAGAGTTTCAGAGCATGTGGGCACCAGATCGACACGAACGCCCATTCGTTTCTTACTGCGTCTTCTTCTTCCACAATACAAACGCTATCGTGTTCGGCTGCTTATTGGGTTTCTGGCTCTTCTTGCTGTTGATTTTCTTCAACTCACCATC
>JALXCX010000227.1 GCA_026990725.1 Desulfobulbaceae bacterium | reverse complement strand
GGCCTGCTGGTGGGTATAGCAAGAATTATGCAGGGCGGTCATTTCCTCAGTGATGTCCTCTGGGCAGGCGGTCTGGTTTATTTAGCCGGGGAATTGCTGTCCTGGCTCTGCCTTGCCGACGATTACGGCCGGGAAACATCCCGATAGCCGTTCCCCGCTCCAACCCGGGACCCTCCTTTCTCACAGCAAAAATCTTCACACAATCAGGCAACATTCATCACTATTCCTTTATCTTCCATACACACCACCGGATTTTTTCCTTAATAAGGACAATCTTCATAATCCTCTCCTGTCCCTTTGGCATGAAAAAGCGCCGGAAAGGATACATTTCATGCACATGCTGTGAGTTGCGGAAGAGTGAATATCCATCTGTTAAGCCTGCCCCCATGTTTTTCTCAAGAAAAAACATCATGTGATAATAACAGTAACTTGTTATAAATATAGTGGTAACAAACTAAGTAAAATTTGTGAATAGTAATCCGTTTTCCATAAGATAGGAGGGAATAATGCGTATTCGTATGAAACTGTTCATCTTGCCAGTATTGGTGGTATGTACGCTGCTGCTACAAAATAGTTATGGCGCAACCAAAGGAATGATCAAAGTAGTAACCGATCCGGGGGATGCCAAAATTTATGTCAACGGCAAGCGTAAAGGCAATTCGCCTGCGGAAAAAGGACAGACCTTTGCCCTGAAACTGCCGGAGGGAGAATATGTGGTTGAGGCAAGCAAGCCTGTGGGTGATGGTTTTCATGAATATTATGGGGAAAAGGAAATTTTTGTTGCAGAAGATTCTTTACAAACCGTTAGTTTGAAACTCAAAAAACGACTGGACAAACAGGCCAAAGCAGCATTCCTTAAAAAATATCCCAATGGAGCCATTGAACCGGAAATGGTTAAAATTCCGGGCGGCTCTTTTGAAATGGGGTCGGAATCCGGATACGGTGATGAAAAACCTGTTCACACGGTAACGCTTAACTCCTTTATGATGGCAAGATATGAGGTAACCTTTGAAGAGTGGGATGCCTGTGTTAATTTTGGTGGCTGCTCTCATACCCCTGATGACGAAGGCTGGGGGCGTGGCAAACGGCCGGTGATGAATGTGAGCTGGGATGATACCCAGGAGTATATAAAATGGATCAACAAACAAACCGGCAAACAGTATCGCCTGCCCACAGAGGCAGAGTGGGAATACGCATGCCGCAGTGGTGGAAAAAACGAAAAATATTGTGGCGGCGACTCCCTTGATCAATTGGCCTGGTATGACAAGAACAGTGGAGACCAAACCCATCCGGTCGGCCAGAAAAAGAGTAACGGCCTGGGATTGTACGATATGAGCGGCAACGTCTGGGAATGGGTTCAGGATAAGTATGGGAAAAAATATTATGCAGAAAGTGCCGGCAATAATCCCGGTGGGCCATCATCAGGCTCGGGGCGGGTGTTACGCGGCGGCAGCTGGTACGACTACGCCAGTTGCTGCCGGTCAGCGAGTCGGCACTACTACTCGCCAGGCTATCGCTACTACTACCTGGGCTTCCGCCTTCTGAGGACGCCTTAGTAATTCTTGGCTTTTTTACTCTTTAATCCTTTATAAAGCCGTTCCGGCCAGCCGTGGTTGCGGTGCTGTTCAACCGCAAAACCACGGCTGACCGGAACGGTCGAAATTTTTTTATGCTTTTTCGAATTTTTACTCTACGTTTCAACCAATTGCTACAAGGGTTTGATGATAGCGAGGTGGTTGAATTTATAAAAGATAAGACGGTATTGTCCTTACGGGATTATTTCTTCTTGCGCAATGAAATGCCGTACCTTGCTATAGTACTGCTCTATGAACCGCATGGAGAAGACACAGGAATGGCAAAAGCCGGAGGAAAGAAAAAAGCAAGAGATGAATCCTGGCGCAAACTTCTTACAGAAAAAGATATGCCGTTATTTGATTCCCTTCGTAGCTGGCGATCGGAACGCTGTAAAAAAGAAGGGATACCCCCATACGTGATTTGCAACAACAAGCAGCTTGCCCAAATAACTGTTGCACGTCCTCAGAGCCTGTCCGGGCTGGTAAAAGTTGAAGGGTTTGGTCAGGGAAAAGTAGAAAAATACGGTAGCGAGATGCTTGAAATACTTCGCCATTCCAAAGAGGAAGAAAAAAATGGCCAACCGGCATCAGAATGAGTTGCCGGTATTCGTCAAATGGATGGCCTTTCTTGAATGGCTGCTTCCGGTAACAGAAAGGTTCCCCAAACGAGTTCGATTTGTCTTTGCTGACCGGATTAACAATCTGGCTCTCGATATTGTTGAAGACCTTGTAGAGGCTAAATACACAGGAGCCGGAAAGGGATCGGTGCTTAAAAGAGCCAATTTACGACTGGAAAAACTGCGTATTTTGTTGCGGTTGTCAAATACCATGCGATATCTTGATTATAAACGCTATGAGTACGCTATGAGATCCATAAACGAAGTGGGCAAAATGCTTGGTGGCTGGCTTAAACAACAGAAATAATGAAACGATACGGCCATCTTTTTGAAAAAATTATCAGCTTTGAAAATCTGCTGTCGGCTGCGAGGAAAGCTGCAAGAGGGAAAACAGACAGGCCCGGTGTGGCCCGTTTTTTGTTTCATCTGGAAAACGAACTTTTCAATCTTCAGAGTGAGTTGACTGCCGGGACGTGGCAACCCGGAGGGTATCGAGTTTTCCAAATCAATGACCCTAAACCACGCCTAATTAGTGCCGCCGCTTTCCGTGATCGGGTGGTACACCATGCAGTTTGCAATATCCTGGAACCTGTTTTTGATAAAAAGCTGATCTTTGATACCTGGGCATGTCGCAAAGGCAAAGGGAGCCATGCTGCTATCAGGAGAGCGCAGAAATTTTCCAGGAGGTATCCACTTGTTTTAAAATGTGACATTCGCCGCTATTTTGACAGTGTTGATCATGGAATCTTAAAGCAGCTTTTACGAAGAATTATTAAAGACGCACAGCTACTTACTTTGCTGGATCGCATAATTGATAATGCAACTCCTGAGGCTCCTGTTGGGAAGGGGTTGCCAATAGGTAATCTGACAAGCCAGCATTTTGCCAATCTCTATCTGGGGCAACTGGATCATTATATAAAAGAACGACTCGGCCTTCCTGCTTATGTACGCTATATGGATGATATGCTACTTTTCGAAACAGGTAAAAAAGAACTATGGCAGCAGTTGTATAAACTTGAAAGTTTTATCCGGGATCAACTGGCGTTGACTCTGAAACCACAGGCAACACTTTTGGCTCCGGTAGCAGAAGGGATACCATTTCTTGGTGTTAGAATTTTCCCTGGACTTATCCGGTTACAAAACAAAAGCAAGTACCGATTTAAAAGAAGACTTAAAAAAAAGGAGCAGGCATATTTGAAAGGAAAAATTGATATGGAGGAGTTGACAGTCTCCATTCAAAGCATGATTGCACATATTGATCATGCCGATACGCGAAGATACAGGCAATCTTTTGTGGAAACTTCGCTACCTCTAGGATGACGGGCAATCAGGCTCGAAGCGGGTGAAACGCGGCGGCAGCTGGAACAACAACGCCAGAAACTGCCGGTCAGCGAATCGGAACAACAACTCGCCAGGCAATCGCAACAACAACCTGGGCTTCCGCCTTCTGAGTACAAGGCAATAGCCGGATGAACCATGTTTACGGATATGGTTCCCGTGCATAAGGCTTGTCCAGCCCCGTCAGACCAGTGCCGGTTCATTGTGTAGCATGGAGCGGACAACTAAACGACCACCAGCTACAAGCTGGTGGGTTTAAAGCTCGGCGGGCTAAACCGCCGACTGAAAGCGAATGCGTCTAAAAGACGGTGGTTTTAGACCACAGGCTGAAAAAACGGCTAAAGCCTGCCCAGGAACAATAAAAAGAGTACCCGGCGTTTGGTAGTTTGGTAGTTTGGTTAAGTCCTTATCGAAGACCGCCGGGTTTCTCAATTTTCCCAATAGGTGGTTGAATGGCAGTCGTGAAATACTTCTATTTTGAGGTATTTTTTTGATCCTGACAGATAAAAGCTACCATGGCAGGTATTATCACCTACCCTGACGCTATAATTGTAACTTCCGGCTAAATCTCTTCTCAATTTGCATAAATTCCCACGCGGGGCACCGGAGAAAAAACTGCTAAACTCTCCATATCCAACTGAAACTTCCAGATGAGACGTGTTGCAAAATGGTTCCTTGCAGCCGCTGTCAATCAGAACGCAGATTAAGTCGTTACCCGATCCAGATGCAATGTTTCCTCTACTCTTTTTCCTGGCGGCAAGCCGTCTTTTCTTTTCCTGTTCGCGTTTACGCTCTTCTTCCCGGCGTTGTTCTTCAGCCCGTCGAATCCTTTCCTGATTTGCCTGGTAGGCCTTTCGGTTACTGGCTATCAGCTCCCTGGCCGCTTTCATCTTTTCGGGGGCATAATTTTTGAATGATGCCTGCTTAAGATACTTTTCGGCCTCTGTGAAATTCCATGCCTCAGCAGCCTTTCTCAGCTGCTCTAAAAGCTCATCCTGTTCGGACACCTCCAGTTGCTCCAACTCCTCAAAATTAAAATCTGCGTAGACAGAAGAAAGGAAACCGGGAAACAGTATGAAAACAAGGAGTAATGCAAGGCAGTAACAGGATATTTTTTGTGTGATTCTATTGGCAAAGCGCATGGTAATTTGCAATTCTCCTATTTTTAAATAATTATATCTTATTTAATTCAAGGCAGTTACACCATATTGGAGGAAAACACCATCTGCTGTTACAACAGGTAGTTTGTGAATTTGTGCGGTGGCAATAATGAATCTGTCACACGGGTCTGCATGAATCGCAGGCAAGGTTGTGGATTGTAAACAGATGGCCAGATCAAGAGGGAGAAGATGTAAATCATGGTGCGCGATTATTTCCTCAAACCACTCAACAGGACTGACAGGTAAGGTAAGTTTGCCTTTTCGTACTTTTATGCCAATTTCAAAACCGCTGATAGCAGAAACATATACCACAGGCACATCGTTGATTTGTTTGCAGGTTGCAGCGGAAAGCTGTCCACCGCCCTGTGAAAGCCACAAAAGAGCGCAGGTGTCGAGCAGCATCAGATTGTTTCCCCTGACCATTCATCTTCGGAAAGAGTTTCCGTAGGATCGTAATTGATTTGAATTTTCCCCATAACAGGGTGGGCAGTCAGGCGATTTTTTCGTTTATGAGGACGGAGATCCGCAATGGGCTTTCCGTTACGGCAAATTATAACTTCCTCACCTGATTGTTCTATTTTTGCTAATAATGCTGACAGGTTTGTTTTTGCTTCGTGGGTATTGACAACCAGCATCTTTAACCTTCCTGTATGGTATTTTTCCTACGGGGTTTACATGTAGTTAGTTTACCAGACTAAGACATTTGGGTAAAGGAAAACTGTTTTCAGGCTGCTTTGGAGAATAAGTCATTTCGTTCGAGTTCAGGTAAGTAAAGACTCCGAGCAACAGCACAAAACGAAAGCACTGCATATGAGTCATGTGTGAGCATTGCATTTTTCGCTGTGACGTAGAAGTCGGGCGAAAGGGCTATTTTTCAAGATAGCCTACAAACAGATACTTTCGCTTCATCTAAAAATTAACGATCAGGTATTGCTGTGGATGTACACTACGACGAAACAAAAGAATCGTGGGTGGTCAACCTCAAAAAGGGCGAACATGTACTCAAGCATCACCTCGATGTCGCTGATGCAGACACCTGTATGGACGGTACACAGTGCGTTTCCCTGGGCCTTGAGATTGCTCAGCTGCGCAAAAACCATGCAGGGAAACAGTATTGATATTCTCCCGATACAAAACCTGCAAAAAAACGGAAGAAGTCCCTGGCTGTTGGGATGCGGCGTCTTCCGCCCTCAAGAGCCCTGTATTTTGTTCTTCAGGGAGTGAATAATCAAAGTAGCCTTAGTCCAGTTCCACGGCCAGTTTCGTTATGGGCGG
>JALXCX010000226.1 GCA_026990725.1 Desulfobulbaceae bacterium | reverse complement strand
GCCAAGGCCGGCTACATGAATTCTCTTTTTGCCGCAACTGTGATCCATCTGCTGATTGGCTCATTCGGCCTTTTTTTATTGTACCGAGAAGACACCTGATTTCCCCGGAAAACAGATGAACAAGAACATCGGCATAGTCGGGATTCCCCCGCTGAAAATTATCCACTCAATACAGGAAGCCAGAGACGTTATCATTGATCTGGATGAGCCGCAGCTGCAACTGCCAATAGATTTAACCGCAAAATACCTGCCCCGCGTATACTGCGCTGTTTTGCGAACAGTTATGCTTAACAGCATGCACCTGAAACTTGATCATATTTACATTGATGTCGGCCCTGGAAAATGTGACTGCGCCCTGCATGTATCGCGGATAATGGCTGATACACTGGGTATTCCCGTCATCCCCACCCGTAATCTGGACATGGTTGACTTTGGCACCCCGATCTGCACGAGCAGCCTGCCGCTTGTGGACAAGCTGCTCAAAATCACCAAAGGGGTTCAATCTCCGCTCGCCTCGGAACCGCTGGAACCATGCCGCCCTACGGCTGGATTCTGGGGAGTCCCGCCACGCGACTTTTCCATACTCTCGCTCTTCCCCGACACCACCCATGTTTACGGCTGGGCCAGATGCATGGAGAACAAAACGCCAGCTCATCTGGAACTTGAATCATTATATGAGCCGGAGATTCCCACAGTTTTTTTCGCCCAGTCATTTTGTGCCAAAACAGCCCTGGCAAAACATCTGGCAGAGCAACACCCAAAAGCCCTGTATCTTGACTGCGATGTCACAGCGGGCTCAAGCGCACGGGCAAAAATAGAGGCATTCCTGGAGCTTTCCGGAGTGCATACTCAAGGGGCATCACATGCTGTTGGCTGATTTTGGCACGTCGTACTGCAAGCTTCTGGAGACAGAAAGCGGCCAACCGGCAGAAATCCTGCCAACCCGTGACCTGACCCGGAATTTCATGGCAGATCTGGCCACCGGCCACAATGCGCAACGACGAAGTAAGCAAAGCATTAACGAGCTCACTGCCCTGGCCAGGGGCGGAAAACGATTAATTAAGAAAAATGACTTTGTTCTACTCGACTGCGGCAGCCGTGATATAAAATATATCCGCTATCAGGAAGGTGTTGTTGCCGATATGGGCTGGAATGCCGAATGCGGGGCCTCAATGGGATTCACCATTGAATTACTATCAAAATACTATGACATAGATTACGCAAAGGTCCCGGTGCCGGATAACGGCTTCTCGATAACCTGCGGTGTTCTGGGCATGAGCAATATTTTTGATGCAGTGGTTTCCGGGATTTCAGAAACCGAGGCTGTTGCCAAATTTGTCCGTGGGATTGCCCGAAACGCTTGGCGCTTCGCCGGAACACCGGACAAACTCTACCTGTCTGGCGGCCTCTGTGACAATCCGCTTTTCACAGGAAGTTTTCCCTGTAAAGTCATTCCATTGGGACGATTTGTTTTGCTTGAAGGTCTGCGTGAACACCTGGAAAAAACCGATCAACCAGCCGGCCTGTAAAGCCTGTAGGATTTCAACCATAGACCTTTCTTCTTCGCACCCAGAAACTTATACCATTATTGAAGCAAAAAAAACCCGTGAGCAGTCAGAACAATGAACAAATATTCGCCTGGGCTAAGTGCAGATTAGCCCGCTAACATCATCAAGAAAGGTTATGTAGCCAACCTTGTCCCCCAACAAAGAGGGATAGACTGTTCTGCCGCAGCAGCATCAGAATAAAGGATCTCCTGTTACAAATCATTTCATAAAAATCAACGAAGACAATTCACTGGCAACATACTTACTTCCGGCTACACTTAAATGATCATCATCAGAATAAAGTAACTGCCCATTACGGATTCCAAAGCAAGTCGTTTTACTACAAAATAACGGTTCAGGATCTAATAAAACAAGGCCGGGATTATGGGCAGCCATCTTTTCCATCTGCTGGCGATAATGGCCCATGCGCGCCGCATACTGTTTATAGGGTATTTGAAACTTAGGGCGAATATGCGTAAAAGTAAACGGCCTCCTGTTACAATCTCCTGGTTTTACACCCATTTCCGGGTTTTCGATGAACAAAGCAACGCTCTTTCCTGCAGACATAAGCCGATCAACAGTGTTTTGCAAAGAAGCGAAAAAGACATTATTTGGCGGTAAACTCTCATCCTCAACAGACGTAAGGAATATCCGACGTTTGCGTGACCTAACCCCGAACTCCTGACCGGATATATAGATAGGGCCTCGTGTCACAAAAACTACCTTGCGAATTTTTGCTTCTCCTTCAACCAACCGCAGTATCTGCTCAATCTTATCAGCACATTGTGACCTTTCCGTGTCAGTTTTTCCCGTTGCGGCCCCCTCCAGTGGAGGACAACTGGTGTTAGCCAATAAAAGAGTTCCGTAGCCTCTTGCCGCAGCCTGTTCTGCAAACCCGGGAAACAGAACATGGGCATGGGAATCTCCAACAATTGCCAGCCATTTTTCTTTTTCAAGATTCCTCGCCCGGCAATAATAAAACTCTTTCTTTCCCCCCCGTGTCAGTACATACTGTTCGCAATTCTTATCTGTTGCCGCTTCACGAACCATTTGCCTGTCAAAATCCTGGTAATGGGCAACTGAGGGCCTTGCCGGAAATCCCTTTTCCAACTCAATGTATTTTCCAGTAACACCCAGAATTGCCATAGTCCCCAGGAGCCCCGGCAAGACCCAGGAAGAAGGATTGTGCCTGAGAAATCTTTCTATATAGCGATACGTTGCCCAAGCCAAGACAAAAGCAACGGCAACACTGAGACATTCAAGAAACAATGGAGGATGCCCAGCTTCCACAATTCGTACAAAAGAAAGTAATGGCCAGTGCCATAAGTACAGGGGATAGCTTATCAAACCGACAAAAACCAAAGACCGTACAGAAAGCACTTTAGTATTCAACCAGGCAGTTGCTCCGGCTCCAACAACCAAAACTGTTCCCAAAACAGGCAATGTTGCCCACCATCCCGGATAGATATCATTTTTATTCACCAGCATAAATGATAACAGAATCAAGGATAGCCCAAGAAAGGACATCACATTACGCAGCCGTTTTTTGGGTACAGAGACCATAAGTGCTGATAAAAAAGAACTGCTTGCCAGTAACGCTCCAGCCATTAACTCCCAAAAACGGGTAACAGGATTATAAAAGGTCTGGACAAGATGGGCATCAACCCGCAACACATTCGCGCCAAACGAGAGAATTGCAATACACAAAATAAACCAAAACAAACGAAGATGAAAACGGGAGGCCAGGACCAGAAGGAGGGGCCAGAAAATATAAAACTGTTCTTCTATCCCCAATGACCACAGATGAAGTAATGGTTTTAACTCTGCAGTAACATCAAAATAACCTGCTTCGTTTAATAAAGTAAAATTTGACAAAAAAATACTGCCGGAGGCAACATGCTTGCCAAGCATTGCATATTCGTCAGCAAGCAGTATTCCGTATCCGATAATTAAAGAGCTCATAAAGACGACGATCAATGCCGGAAAAATTCTTCGAATACGACGGGTGTAAAAATCACGAAATCGAAATGTTTTCTCCTGTATTCCCCGAAGAATAATTGACGATATCAAATATCCGGAAAGAACAAAAAAAACATCAACTCCTGCAAACCCTCCGGGCATAAGCGATGGGCACGCATGATAAGCAATAACAGCCAGAACGGCCACAGCCCGTAATCCGTCAATATCAGCTCGATAAAGAGGCCTATTCTGTGCAGCAGGAGAAGAAGTCACTTATGTTTTCTAAGCGTTAAGTTTAACGAGACACTGAATAAACGGCTAAGGAAGGTGAAAAACGAAAAATGAACAGCCATCACACCAGCCCCTGTAAGGGGCACTCGTCACATTTTGGGTTTGTTTTTTTGCAGAATTGCTTACCGACCTGAACCAATAATGCATGAAATTCGTTGAAAAGATGCACGTCTTCGTCCAGATTATCGGTAAGAATTTCCTGAATTTCATAATAGCCGCATTCTCGGGGGATGATGTCGTGGCGGGACAGAATCCGGTGGGTATAATTATCGACCACAAAAACAGGTTTTTCAGCAGCATATAAGACAATAGCGTCAGCCGTTTCCGGGCCGATCCCTTTGACAGATATCAACTGCTCCCTGAGGGCCATTGCTGGTTGCTGAAAAAAATAATCAAGATCACCGTCCCACTGCTCGTTAAGCAAGTGAAAAAGGTTCTGCAAACGATTTGCCTTAAGAGTATAATACCCCGCAGGACGGATATGCTCTGCAAGCTTCTCAACCGTAAGTTCCGACATGGACCCCAGTGACAACAGCTCCGCTGACTGGAGATTGGCAAGGGCCTTTTCAACATTTTGCCAATTGGTGTTCTGGGTAAGAATCGCCCCCACCATAACCTCGAACCGGCTTTCAGCGGGCCACCAGTTCTGTGGTCCGTAGTGATTAGAGAGCCGTTGATAAATTTCCTTTAATTTTTCACTGGTCTGCATGGTTAGGGAGTATCTCCAAGACATATCCCTATTTCCCGGGCTGTCAGCACCTTGTCGCTTTCCAGGTCAACTTTCTTTCGCACACAAATAGCCTCCTCAAGCGGCACAGAAGACATCCCCGGCGGGACGAACGCAA
This sequence comes from Desulfobulbaceae bacterium, assembly GCA_026990725.1. Lineage (GTDB taxonomy): Bacteria > Desulfobacterota > Desulfobulbia > Desulfobulbales > Desulfobulbaceae > Desulfobulbus_C. The sequence continues at coordinate 1,326 of JALXCX010000226.1, read as the reverse complement.
CCATATGATTAAAAATTCCAGCGTCGGCAAGACGCACTGCAGCCGCTCCAAACCTCAGGGCAAGTAATCGATCAAAAGTGGTTGGAGAGCCACCCCGCTGCAAGTGGCCCAAAACAAGAGAACGGGTGTCCTTACCTATTCGTTGACGGATCTCATCAGCTACCCACTCACCGATACCTCCCAGTACCACCTCTTCCCTTCCAGTCTCGCCTTCCCCCCGGCTGATAACAGATCCGCCTTCGGCTATGGCCCCTTCAGCTACTACTACTATTGCATAGTCTTTCTCATGGAGTTCATTGTCACTGATTTTTTTACAGACAGTCTCCATGTTAAAAGGTATTTCAGGGATAAGAATAACGTCAGCCCCCCCGGAGATGCCTGAATAAAGAGCTATCCAGCCGGATTCCCGGCCCATAACCTCCACAACCATGACCCGGTCGTGCGATTTAGCGGTTGAATGCAGCTTGTCCAGGGCCTCAGTGGCAGTCGCCACGGCAGTATCAAAACCAAATGTCCGGTCAGTGGCCTCAAGATCATTGTCAATGGTTTTAGGCACACCGATAACGGGCATACCCTTCCGGGCAAAATTATGGGCTATTTCCAGACTTCCGTCACCCCCAATAGCAATATGACAATAAAATCCCATTCGATTGAAATTATCTATAATTTTATCTGATACATCGACAAAAGAGGTCTCACCTGCCAGGTTTTTTACCGGCATGGAAAAAGGATTTCCTTTGTTTGTGGTGCCAAGAATAGTTCCGCCAATGGGAGTTATTTCCTCCACCACTTCCGGAGTCAAACGGACAAGATACTCAGGATCAAGCAGACCTTTATACCCCTGACGGCTTCCATACACCTCCCAGCCAAGTCTTGTTGCTGAGTTCACCACGGCAAAAATTACAGCATTCAAACCAGGGGCATCGCCCCCTCCTGTAGAAATTACAATTTTTCGCATTATTACATCCATTTAATTTGCATAAAAAAACAAACCGAAAAAATGTCACTTTAAACTGACTGGCAAGACAAATAATACCAACTTTTTTTTAAAGTAACCGACTTTTTTCCTTTTTTATCAATAATAATCTGTCGCCAAACGCACAGTCACACAACGTAGCACAGCATAGTTTGTGATACTTTCAGACAATTATCCTATTCAGCCATTGACTTATCAACAAATCTACCTTATTTGTATAGAATAATACTGATCAATTAGGCACTATTTAACAATTTATTTTTTTCATATTAGACATGGAGGTTATCATGCTGGAAGTAACAAGTTCAGCCGTCGAGAACTTGAAAACATATCTCGCGCAGAACAACATC
>JALXCX010000225.1 GCA_026990725.1 Desulfobulbaceae bacterium | reverse complement strand
GCGGGTTGTCTGGCGCAGCTCAGGAGAAAAGTCCGTGGTCATCCGCCGCTTTTTTTTGCCATAATAAAGGGCACCGGCAGGAATATCCCTGCCCAGCATTTCTTCAAGACAGATTGCCTGGGCGCAGAGCTGAACCCGGTCGGAATCATCCTTTTTGGGCCGCCCCCGTTTATACTCCACCGGATACGGCTGCCAGATACCATCATCCTGAAGATGAAACTCCACCACGTCGGACCGACCGACCAGGCCAAGTGCAAGGGAACGGATCGGCATGTCAAATTCAACCCGGACCTTGCGCCGCGACTCACTGCCCGCGCTGTGGACCCGCTCATGCAGGATGCGGCCCTCGGCGGTCAGCCGGTTTTCCTTCCAGAGCTGCTCGATATGGATCAGGGCGCACTGCCGGGGACAGAACAGAAAATGCTGCAGGGCCGAGATCATGACAAGATCGTCTTCGCTGTACATGGTTTTCAAGTTGGTTGTTGACCTGGTCATGTTGAAGACCTATACTGAAGTTGGAAACAAAACAGGAGGATTCCCATGCAGCAATTGAATATCAACGAAGTCAAAACCCATCTTTCCGGCATCCTCGCCCAGGTGGAAAAGGGCGAAACCGTGGTTATCTGCCGACGTAACAAGCCCATTGCTGAAATAAAACCAATTGAGCAAAAAAAATTAACAAAACGGCCAATAGGGCTGGCGGGCAAGCAGTATCCGGACTTTAAGCTCAATGATGAATTCTTTGACCCATTACCCGATGATATTATGAAATATTTCACAGGCGAAAAAGAATGAAGCTGCTCCTTGACACCTGCACTTTTATCTGGATAACACATGGTTCCGACAGACTAACTCCTGTAGTATGTGAAGCATTTTCATCTCCTGACAACACGGTATTTTTAAGTGTAATATCTACCTGGGAGATTTCTATAAAATTTATCCTGGGCAAACTCACCCTGCCTTTGCCTCCGAAAGTATTTATCCCCAAAGAGCGTAGGCGTCATCTGATCACAAAGCTGCCGCTATTGGAAGATGATATATTTCCCCTTACCAACCTGCCGAAGATCCATAACGACCCATTTGACCGCATGCTCATCTGCCAGGCCATTGAACACGGCCTGACTATTCTTACACCGGACGAGGCCATCCAAAGTTATCCTGTGAAAACAATCTGGTAATCTCCTTTCATCAGGTTCGTGACCTTGACAACGGCACCCAACCTGCCTATGATATTCTTACCACGTCTTACACAGGAGGTCTTCATGGCAACAACAGTTCTTTCAAGCAAAGGTCAGGTTATCATTCCCAGCCCGATTCGCACGGCCCACCAGTGGGAACCGGGCCAGCGGTTTGAGGCAATTGATACCGGTGACGGCGTTCTTCTGAAACCGGCAACCCCTTTCCCCGGAACCGACATCACAGAAGTAGCTTCCTGCCTCCACTACAAGGGACCTGCAAAAACTGTTTCGGAAATGAACGAGGCTGTTGCCCGGGGCGCCAGGGAGTCCTCCCGTGATCGGTGTTGATACCAACCTCATTGTCCGACTGCTCACCGGGGACGATGAAAAACAGTTTCGCAAAGTTGAACACCTTTTTGCCACTGAACAGATCTATATTGCTGATACCGTTCTCCTTGAAACGGAATGGGTGTTGCGTTTTGCCTAC
>JALXCX010000224.1 GCA_026990725.1 Desulfobulbaceae bacterium | reverse complement strand
AAACAAGAGCCTTTCAGTTGAGTGTCTCTGCAATGCGCAAACAGCCCACGGAAAAAGCATTTTATCAATCCGCAGTTTCCCTGTTGTCTGAAATTGATCCGGTACGAGCTAGGCAGTTCCCCAAAACAGGTCCTCATAAAAATACAAATGGTGAATAACCCTGGGGAGCGTTTGTTGTTACATTCTCTGCTCCTGATTACTCTGCCCGTTTAAAAAATATCATCATGAATAAATCATGAGGCTCTTGTACAAAACCACTGGTTAAGTTTTCGCAGCGGCTTAAACCACAAGGTCCAGGGGCGGGGAGACAATTTGTTGACAGTCCATGCCTTTTGGTCAAACCGGTGAGCCCGCAGACGATTTAAAAAGGTCGCATTACTCACTCCCCCTACCCTCATATGAACCAAAACTCTTGGAATATAGACAAGATTTAGTTTGTGCTTAACAAAAAAACGCAGCATAAGTTCATAATCAGCAGCCGACCCAAGACCAAGATTAAATACGCCATACTGCTCATAAACTGAGCGGCGGATAAAAAGCGTTGGATGCGGAACCATCCAGCCGTTATAAAACATCTCCGGCCCGGTGTAATCCCCTGCCCGCCAATATCTGGTCCTATGAAGCTTGCCGGTTTTATCAGAATCTACATAGACGAGATCACCATAACAGGCATCAATTTCAGGGTCTTTAAATACGGTCAGCACGTCTGCCAAAATATTTGAATCAGGATAAAAATCATCACTGTTAAGTATCCCGACAATTTCTGCTGTAGAAGAGGCGATGCCCTTGTTCATGGCATCGTAAAGTCCGTTATCCGGTCCGGGCAGGATACAATGTATTTGTTTTTTGTTCCTGTTTGCAATGGCCAGCGTGTCATCTTGAGATCCACCATCAACGAGAATATGTTCAACTCTGATGTTTTGCTTTTTTACTGAATCAAGGCAACAGGCCAAAGTATCTCCACTGTTCAGGGTTGCCGTGATAAGGGTAAGGTCAAATTGTGTCATGCTATCTCAGTAGAATCCTGTTGGCCATTCCCTGTACTATGTACCAAAAATAGAGCATTGGCAGCCATATCTGATTGGATTTGTTGTATCTCTTCAATAATTCTTCAGGAGGAGGAAAAAACAACTCGGCCAGTAAATAAGCTTTTTGGGAAACACCGGGCAACTCTCTTACGTCACAGAGTACCAGCCCGAGATTGGTTTGAGAGATTTTTCCCCATGAAAAACGCTTCTTGTTCCTTTGGGATAAAGTCGACAAAAGAGATTGCGGGACAGGCGTGTTCAACAGCTGTTGGGTTTGCAGCAAAATCTTCAGGCAGATTTTCTGAAGATTTTTTTTCTGCGCAAGATCTGCACAGTGTTTGAGCTTTTTTTCATTCATGGAAAGAAGAAGCAAATGAATATCGTAAAACCAGATAATACGCTGCTTTGATAGATTTTTCATACCGGCAAGATGCAGGCAGGCAAGCAGCAATGAGTGCTCCGGGCAGAGGGTAAAACCATGGGTAGTTTTCGGGATTGCCACAGCTTGAGCCAAAGCCTCGTCATAGTGAAGGGTTTTTGCAAAGGATGCTTTATTGCTGATGCGCCAGTGGATGTCAAAATGTATCCGGCCATTGGTTCTGTTTAACTGTCTGCAGGTGAACTGATGACTCTTGTA
>JALXCX010000223.1 GCA_026990725.1 Desulfobulbaceae bacterium | reverse complement strand
TTACCACCCTTATGGTCTGGCAGAAGGGACAGGCGGCCTTTGGTGATTTTTTTTACCTCTTTATTCCTGCCCTGCTCAACTGGCTGGTGCCTGCAGCTATCATGAGTCGTTTTGTGTCAAAAGATGTACCTGAGGCCATGGAGGAGAAAATCAGCATGAAGTTTGGGGCCAAACGGATCATGTTGCTCTTTTTGCTGACCATAGTCACAGCGGTCTCGTTTCATAACTTCCTGGACCTGCCCCCCGCAGCCGGTATGATGCTGGGCCTGTCGTATCTTGGTTTCTTTTCCTATTATGTTAAAGTCCGGGAGAAGCGGTCGTTGGAATACGATCGTCCTCTCGGCGTGACAATCGGTCCCAATGACGATCCTTTTGACGTTTTTAAAAAGGTGGCCCGGGCAGAGTGGGATACGTTGCTCTTTTTTTACGGGGTTATTCTCTGTGTGGGCGGGTTGTCTCAGTTTGGGTATCTGGCCATGGTTTCCAGGCAGATGTATGATGGGCTGGGCGCCACCAATGCCAATGTCCTGGTAGGTGTTTTATCTTCTATTGTGGACAACATTCCAGTCATGTTTGCCGTCCTCACCATGGACCCGGCCATGTCACTTGGCCAGTGGCTGCTGGTAACCCTGACAGCCGGTGTGGGGGGCAGCCTGCTCTCCATCGGTTCTGCTGCCGGAGTGGCACTCATGGGAACAGCACGTGGTACTTACACCTTTGGCGCTCATCTCAAATGGATGCCGGTTGTTGCTCTTGGTTACGCAGCCGCCATTTTCGCCCATCTCCTCCTTAACGCAAAGCTGTTTACCATGTGAGACAACAGGTGCCATTACCGACATTTTTTCAGCCCTTCGATCTTGCCGGATGAAGGATGAGTCTTCTTCTTGTATCCTTCTTGTTTTCGGCAGTAAACGTTCCGCATCACCTGACCCACGCGAACTTACATGGCAACTAGGATGCAATATAACAGGTTGAATTAACGTGGATACAGGCCGAAACCGCGTCGTGCTTAGGGGCCAGTGTGTATCCGATTGTTATACCCATTTCAACTGTTTTCAAGGAATACAGTAGGAGAGATATTAAACTTGGAACACAAATTTTTTATTTGGCGAATATTTAATTTTCTTTTGCCTGTCAATATTTCCGAAACAACACCTTGGCTACCAATTTCTGGTAAATCAGATTGCTTAAGATCATGCTCTTGCATTAAAAAACGTAAAACCTCTTTAGAGGTTCCTGTTGGTTCAGGTACATTCTGTTTTTCATAATTTTCCACTAAAATGCCAAGACTCTCCATTAGTGATGCTAGCGGATGGTTTTCATTTTCTCTAACCTGTTCGACGATTTCATCAAGAACAGAGACTAAATTGTCATACTCTTCTTCAGAATGAGGTACTGAAAAAATATTCTTAATTCCTGGCCATACTGTGGCAAGATGTTCTACTTGTGAATTCATTTTCCTGCCTCCTTCCATTTGTTTTTATCATATTCTTTATGCGTCAATACCTGACGAATATAGATTTTCTGGGAATTATAATGTATTGCAGCTACAAGACGAACCTTGTTACCACCAATATTAAACACTGTTAATCCCCCAATTTGATCAGCACTTGGGAAAATTAACCGTAACTCTACAAAATTTGAAATTCTGGTATGCTTGATAATACGATACCAAGAATCAAGAGCGGTTGCACAATCGGGGTATTTTAACGCAAAATCAACAAGTCTCTTTCGAGTAATTACATGCATGCATTCATGTTATCTCGAACTGAGATTTTGTCAAGCTGTTTTCACATTGCAACAGATTAATCAGGTATAACATCCAGGATTACCTGTAAGCTGATCAGCCTGGAGGCCAGCCCAGGCTTCGTCCGCCAAGAATGTGCATGTGGATGTGAAAGACGGTTTGTCCTGCCTGCTCGCCGTTGTTAAAGACAACCCGAAACTGTTCAATTCCTTCTTTTTGTGCCACTTCGGTTCCCACCCGCATCATCCTGCCCATGAGCTGTTCATCTTCTGCTGTCAACGCAGAAGGCCCTTTGATGTGTTTTTTGGGAATGACAAGGAAATGGACAGGGGCCTGGGGAGCGATATCCCGGAAGGCTATGATTTCATCGTCTTCGTAGAGTTTGTCTGCAGGTATTTCCCCTGCACATATTTTGCAGAAAAGGCAGTTCTCTGGCATCGTGTGCTCCTCATCATAATGAAGTATTTGTTTAAATGAAAATTTTTGTTTTTTTTGACTCTACTTTCCGGCCCTCCTTGCGGCAGAGGCGGGTGTTCCATGTGTTCTATTATCAGTTCCTGCCAACAACCGGCCGCAGTTTGAGGGTCATTTTGTTTGCTTCTGCTTTAATCTCCACAGGTTCCATCTGAACAGATACTGTTTTAGTGCCGATTCTTGTTTGAAACGGGGACATATTGCCCAGTTGAACAGGGTACTCTTTGTTGCTCAGGCCATTGAGCATTGGCAACAGGGTTTTTGCCGAGTTGCTGTGCCCGTGGGTCGGGTTTTGAAATTTTGGTGTAAGAAAAAGTGTTTTTGTTTTCGGGTCAAATCTCAGGAAAATATCACAGGTTACCGGGAGAACAAGTTTACCAAGCTTAAGCTGAATAGTCTGTCCGCCAATATTGGTGTTCACCCGCATGTTTTTTCCTGAAACAACACCCTGTACCGAGACCCGATTTTTGTGGATTGCCAGTTTGCTGATGGAGTCCAGGGTTATGGTTCCCTGAAACTGCCGGCTGTTTTGTTCAATGGGCAGGGGAAGCAGTTTGTGTATGGTTTGATACAGGGCCGATGCCGGCAGGGTAATGGTTACCGGCTGGCTCTTCTCTGCCAGAGCAGGTTGAGCGGTAAAAAGAAAAGCTGCTGAAAGCAGCAGGACAAGTGAAAAAGTATGTATAATGCGGAGCATGAAATTTCCCTGGTTAGCAGAAGTTAAGATTTGACAGTTATAAAAGTGGATCATAAAGCTCTCCTGACCAGCCTGGCTGGATTATATTGGCTGGCCGCAACAAATAATGAAAGTTCACCGCTGCGGCATGGTAAATCAGGAGCCAGTGATGACTTCCAAATAAATGTATTGTAACTACGTTTTTGGAAGAGTGCAAGCAGCCAGCCTCCAACCAGTATGATTATACAAAGGGGATCCGGCTGTCCGCAAGGCTCTTGTGGATGTGGCATTTTGAGATGAGTATGGTATTCTCCGGCATAGATTTTCCCTCTGTGGAAAGAGTTGTGTCCTGCCTGGCCATATTTTACGGGTCGATGTAGTTTCCTGCCGGTCAGGGGAATGACCCCCGGGATACATAAAAATAAACTATGGGGCACGGTGTGGTCCGTAAGGGAAGAATGTCAGCAGAAAAATCTCGTCACAGCCAGATAGCCAAGTCATTGGTTCTGGAGGTTGCTTCGGAATGCTCTTTGCGGGGGGCACCGGAAAGCCTGCGGGCGGTACTTCGTCGCCGTCTGACCATCAACAACCCAAAATATCTGGATGCCAAGCGATATTCACGCTGGATTGGCAAACAGCTCAAGCCTAAACTCTATTTTTTTAGAGACCAGGGTGAGACAATTATTTTTCCCCGCGGGTTTGGCAATACATGTGTTCAGTTATGCCGCCAGCAACTGGGGGAGTCTCCCCGGATAGTTGATAACAGAAGAAAGCTGGCAGATATTGACGTGTCATTTACAGGAGAGCTGCGTCCTTATCAGCAACAGGCTGTGGAGGATATCGTCAAACGTTCTTTTGGCGTGCTTGAGGCCGGGACAGGTTCAGGGAAAACAGTCATGGCTCTTCGTGTCATCGATCTGCGTAAACAACCCACAATTATTATTGTTCATTCCAGGGAACTGATGCTCCAGTGGATGGAACGGATTGACAGCTTTCTCGGCATCAAGGCAGGCCAGGCAGGGGGAGGTCGTTTTGATATGCAGCCGGTGACTGTGGCTATCGTCAATACAGCCCGCAAACGAGTTAACGAATTGGCTCCAAATTTTGGCCAGATTATTGTCGATGAATGTCACAGAGTTCCTGCCAGCCTGTTTACCGACGTGGTCACCGGGTTTGATGCGTATTATATGCTGGGCCTGTCGGCGACAGCGTTTCGGCGGGAAGACGGTATGACCCGATTGATTTACATGTACATGGGGGACAGGGTTCATGCTGTAGACAGCAGAGTCCTGGCAGCCAGCGGTGCTGTTGTCCGGCCGGATTTTATTCAGCGGGAAACCGGATTCTCTTACGGTTATCGGGGCGAATATGCCAAACTTATAAAAGCGTTAGCCAAAAATGAGGAGCGGAATACTCAGATTGCAGCAGATGTTGCTGCAACGGTTAACTCCGGCCAGGGCGGTACGGTTCTTGTGGTTTCCGATCGGGTGGCACATTGTGAGGTATTGTCAGATAAACTGCAGAATCTTGGCTGCGAAACCGAGCTGCTTACCGGGCGCACTCCACCGGAATTACGGGCCAGGATCGTCCAAAAAGTGCAGGAGGGCAGGGTGCAGGTGCTCCTTTCTACCCTGCAGCTTATTGGAGAAGGGTTTGACTGTCCCGGTTTGACCACCTTGGTGCTGGCAACTCCCATCAAGTTTGAGGGACGTTTGATGCAGGTGGTGGGCCGGGTTATGAGGCCGCAAAAAGGGAAGAAAGCACGGGTTATAGATTATGTGGACGTGAAAATACCAGTGCTCAGGCGTTCGGCAACTGCCCGAACCGAGATGTTTTGCCGTTGGGAACAGGAATCGACCCGTCCGCAATGACAGGGCTGTTCTTTTACAGCGGTTCGCCGGGATTTATTTTTTTCAAACCGATTTTCTGGTCCTTGATATTTCGAACAACAAAACGGATGCCGGAAAAAAGCCTGGGGTTCCAGCCGCAAACCAGTTGTACCTGATCTCCAACTCTCACTATGCAGGAACGCAACGCCCTGATGGAAAGCTCAATGCCAACCCCTTTGCTGGATATATCTGTCAGGTTCACTTCTACCTCTTTGCCGGTTTTGCCAATGAGAACGATCTTTCCGCTCTGGAGTTCCCGTTGCGTGATGCGTCTGTTAAAAGCGCATTTTGTCATTTTTCCGCAACTATGACACCGGATACTCTTTTGTCGTATACGGGCATGAACGACCATGCTTTTTTTGGCGTTGCAATGGGAACACTTAAAAAGAAATCTGTTTCTTATGACCCGAAATTGTATTGTTTTTCCCACAGGTGCACCATGATTTTATCGTGAATGGTTTTTGAAAAACGTCTTGATAATATATCATACTTTTGTTGAAGTGTCGTGGTCTTGTTTTGTTCGTTCTGAAAAAACAGGGAAAACCGTGGCGCACAGAGTAAAAAGCAGGATGGAATTATTCTAACGTTCCCAGGTAAAGAATGAGAAAATCAGCTGTTCCCCGTTTTCTGCCCGTAGAAGAATGTCTTCCTCAACTCAGACAGGCCCTGGCTGACAAGGGAACGGCTGTGCTGGTGGCTCCTCCCGGATCCGGAAAAACGACTCGGGTTCCGCTGGCACTTCTGGAAGAAGACTGGCTGTCCGAAAAAAAAATCCTTATGCTTGAGCCCCGCAGAATTGCAGCAAGGCTGGCAGCGGGCTATATGAGTGGACTTTGCCATGAAGAGGTTGGTGGTACTGTAGGGTATCAGATACGTTTTGAGCGCCGGATTTCGGCTTTAACTCGAATTGAGGTCATAACTGAAGGACTGCTGACCCGTCGCCTGCAGCATGATCCGGAACTTGCTGATGTCGGTCTGGTGATTTTTGATGAGTTCCACGAGCGGAGTCTTGATGCAGACCTCGCGCTGGCCCTGTGTCTGGACACGTTCAATGGCTTACGCGATAACCTTCGGCTGCTGGTTATGTCTGCGACAATGGATGCCCGGCCCGTGAGCCGACTCCTTGGCGATGCCCCGGTCATTACCGGTGAGGGCAGGATGTTTCCTGTTTCTGTCAGGCATATCCCGC
>JALXCX010000222.1 GCA_026990725.1 Desulfobulbaceae bacterium | reverse complement strand
AATAAAAAAGCAAATACACTCAGTGACGCTACAATTTTTTTCATAATTATCTCTCATTTCTTTGAAGTTTTTTGTTTTTAACAAACTGGCAGCATGTGGCAGGGGTGATTTCTCATTACTCTTACTTATATCACGTCAAGGTAGAAGTCCAAAAATTAAAATAAAGGCCAAAAGGGAATTTGATCCAGCCATGCTGGCTAGAGCGGCAGGATATGTACTTCTTCCCTGATTTTATGAATACCCCTGAGAAACAGTCCGTTTCTGCCGTCAATTGAGACCGGATCGCCAAAATTAATCTGTACGTCATTAATTCTGGCGTACTGTTTGGTCTCAACAACCCTTAAATCCCGACAGCCGACCACGCATGTTTTTTCAAGCCGGGTGGCAACCACCGAGGCGTGTGAGGTTTGGCCGCCACGGGCAGTGAGCAGGCCGTTGGCCATGGAGATTTCGCGTATATCTTCGGGCACGGTGTCCTGCCGGATAAGTATGAGTTGGGCATCGGGCTGTTCCCGCCAGAGTTGACGGATGTTTTCTTCCGTAAAGACGGCAAGACCGGACAAGGCGGAACCACTCACCCCGATGCCACGGCCTAGCTTGTCTTTTTTCAGGGCGTCAGAGTCTTCAAAGACATCAAAGCGCTCTTTTTTCTTGATGGTTATCATGTCCCGGGTCTGGAGAATGTATAAATCTTCCGGCCTGGCCCCCTCAAAGGTAAATTCTATTTCCTGGGGGTTCCATTCCTTGTCGTAGACCAGATCACGGGATATTTCCAGAAGCCGGTTGTAAATTGCCGGGAATCTGCGTTCAAGTGACTTGTCAAGAGAACGGCCGTCCAGCTCTGCCTGTTCCACAGAGATGGGGTAACTGGTGACCAGGCCAGAGACAATATCTTCCCCCTGATCCTGTGAAGCATAGTCACCCCACAGGGCAACCTGGCGCACTTTACGGTACGGATGGGCCGTAAAAAGTACGCCGCTTCCGGTCTCTGTATTTCGGTTGCCGTACACCATGGCCTGGACAATAACTGCAGTCCCCCAATCATCGGAAACATCAAGTAAATGTCTGTAGTCTTTTGCCTTTGATGAATTCCATGAATCCTGGACCAGTTCGATGGCCCCGATTAATTGATCCCATGGGGCTTCCGGGGGAGGGCAGTTGCGGCGGACAGTGGCGTTTCTGTAGGCAAGCGTAAGTTCACGCATCTGCTCTGCTGAAAATTGTCGTTTAAGCCGGACATTGCTTTCTTTTTTATGTTTGTTCATCAAAAATTGAAATTCTTCCCGTTCCATTTCCCCGGCCATGGCCCAGGACTGGAGGAATCTTCTGTAATTATCCCATAAAAAATATTTTTGATCAGGATGTTCGGCCACGTATTCTTCAACAAGTTGTTCATTCAGGCCAACATTGTGGATTGTAGTCATCATTCCGGGCATGGACATGGCAGAGCCGGAGCGCACCGAGAGCAGGAGTGGGATTTGGGCAGAGCCGAAGATCTGCCCGGTTTCCTCTTCAAGCGAGTTGATTGCCTCGCGCATTCGCTGGAGGAACTCTTCGCGGGCCCGGCTGAACCGCTGGACAGCACGCCAGCAGCGGAAAATTTCTGTGGTAATGATAAAGGCCGGAGGTACCGGGTGGCCGTCTCCAGCCAGCATCATCAGGTTAAACCCCTTGTTGCCCAGATGGATCAGGTTGTTGGTGTGGCGGTTTTTCTTGTAAAGTGAGGAAATAGCTTTTTCAGGATTATAGGTCATGAGCAGATCGATGATCTTTTCATCGGCAATTTCCTTTTGCGCTTCAAGGGTTTGAATAATTTTGGTGATAAAAACATCCAGATGCTGCAGGCCAAAGGTTGTGGCAATGAGATCGCGGAAAAAAGATTCAGACAGACTATGCACCGTTGCCGGGAGATCGTTGTCGTTCCAGAGGGAGCGATACTTGGTGAGCAGATTGTTCTGGCCGATCTGGGGAATGATGATGGAAAGATTGTTCTGGTGAATATTGTTGTAATAGGCGTAAATAATGTCCTTTACTCCTTCAGACAACCCGCGCATGATGTCGAGATACTGGGTATAGGAAAAGCGTTTGATGGCAATGGATGAGGAGAGCAGGCTGGCATAGGTGTCGAGCTTGCGGCTGGAGATTCCGTCGATTCTGAGGGCTCTTGTAAACATGCGGATGCACTTGGAAATACGAAGAAATGTGGCCTGGGTGATAAAGCTCAGGTTGATCGACTGGGTGAGCTGTTCCAGGTAGATATTGGCCAGATTTTCCAGGCGGAAGCTCAGGCCCAGTGCGTCAAATTTTTTCTCCGAATACCTGCCGTACACCGAAGGAATATCTACGGCAATATGTCGCTTGTAGTAAATTTCTTCTTTGGGTTCAAATTTTTCTTTGCTGAGTATTGTCGCCTTCAGTTGTTCCAGATGGCTGAGAACAACTGAGAGGCTGCGGAACGTATCGCCGTCCTGTAAGGTGTCCAGCAGGTGCTGCATTTCCGGAAAACTTCCGGCAGCAGCCTGTTGCAGTTGATTTTGCAATTCCTGCATACCAAGGTTGTATTTATGGTGCAGGAGGATAAACATTTTGACCAGCAAGTCAAATCGGTTACGTTCGACCGGGGAAATATCTTCCTGCCGGGCCAGGTATTGCTCTCTGTCTGCCTTTTTCCAGGTCAGGATGTCTTCCATTTTGTCAAACTGCAGATCCGCGCGTATTCGGTTTGTCATTTTGTGCAGCTCGTCAACAAATTCTCCTGTAACAGCGACCTGATCAAGAATTTCATCTGGTAAAAATGGGCGGAGGTATTTTTTGTCCAGCGTGATCCAGAAGGTAAAGATCGCCCCGATGAAGTCCACGATAAGATTGGAGGATTCCACATGCGATTGTTTGCGGAGAAAGTGGATCAGGACATCACGGCGTTTATGGGTCTCGTCAAGTTCGGTTGAAACATCTCGAAGCTCACCTTCTGCTCCTATTTCATTAAAGAAAACAGGCATGAGCTTGGTGAACTGCTTGGCCAGGTTATAGATAGGTCCAATGGGATGATTGAGCAGGTCGGTGATGTCCCGCTGGAAAAGATCCGTATCCTTAACGCAGGTTCCCGAGAGCTTGATGTTGATGATAAGTGCAGAAAATAAAGTGGAGCACCACTTTGGCTCCTGCATGATAAGGTTAAGCCAGACTCTGATATTTGCCAGGTGGGCAGGGTTGGTGATGGGTTGCCAGTCTTCGTCGACGCCCATGACATTGGCGTATTGAAAACCAAAACGTACTGCTTCCCATAAAAACGCCTCAACAAGGCGTGAGTTACTCCGTTTGAAAACTTCACCGCCAATCACCTGGATACACTGGAGTGAGGTGTGAGGATATTTACGGACGTTGGCCTTGAGCAGCTGAAAGGTGGTAACAAAAAATTGTTCAATATCCTCAAAAGACTGGTTGCGGATAAGCTGAACAAGAGAGCGGTTTATTTCGCGCAGGGTTTCTTCGTGGATAAGATAAAGACCGGCAGTGTCCATTATCCTGAACAGAAAAATAAGTTTTCTGTTTTCAATAAATGGAGAAGCCGGATCCTCTGCTGTCTCTGAAGCAAGTTGAGCCGGTATTTGACGGTAGAGCCGGACAATGTCCATATGGGCCGGGAGTTGTAAGAGCAGGTTGAGGCTCTCAAACGGGTCGGTCTCTGTATCAATTCTCTGGAGCGTTTTTTTATGTTGCTGTATTTGCCGGTGGGAGATTGCGGCCAGTTTGGCCCCGGCTTTCCAGTCTTTGCAAAATTCGCCGCACTGTTTTTCAAACCAGGGCAGAGGGTCTTCTTCGCTGAGCCAGTACTCGTAGTTAAGCGTGAGGATTTTTTTCATTAACCGGGCAATGGAATGATACGAAAACTGTATTTCAGGTTCATTCCTGCCAAAGGAAGCCAGGCTGAGGGCCATTTTCTTCATCGGATGATGGCCCTGAACCATGTACATCATGACCTGAGTGTCCATGCTGTCGAGCTGGTACAGTTGGTCAATAAATCTGTTGAGGCTTTTTTCGTAGAGCAGAAGTGTTTCCGGGTTGAATGAGGTAACAAGCTTGTCCGTGTAGGCCAGCATGGCCTCCATGATCATGGAAATCATTTTTCCATTTTTCCTGGAATCCTCAAGTGCCTCCAGAAAAATTGAGGTAAACAGGGTGAAACACTCTGCTCCCTGATCATGCCGCTGGTAATGGTTGAGGTTTTTTAAGGCAAAGGCCCGAAGATCTGGGATGATAAGCAGCCAGTTTCGATATGGGTGGCTGATCTCCTGCAACAGGTGCTCAAGTTTGCCTGACAGCCCCTGGTAGCGGCTGACAACGTCCTGAAGAAGTTGGTAGCGCGGATTGATTTTAACACTGGTTGCTGTTTCCTTCAGGTTTGCCCTGAGCGCATCGGACTGGATTTCAGGGGGCTGTTGGCTGCTCATGATTATTCCTTAAAACGGCTGGGTAATACCGCTTTCTGTTTATGTGTGTTTATCCTGGGGTTGATAATTCATAACAAGGCACTCGTCCTATACAACAGATAATACAAGCCTATTGATATAGACAGTGCCATGTAGCCAATGACAATGAATCTTGCAGTAAATAAGGCTACATTATTTGAACCTTCATGTGTAACATATAGTTTGTAGGCTATCAAATTTGCCAGTGAACCAAATAAACTGCCAAAGCCTCCCGCATTTGAGCCCCATAACAACGCCTGCCAGTTCGATGTGAATTTTGCAAGCAATAGCGTTGCCGGAACATTACTCATGACTTGGCTTGCCAAGGCCGAAAATAGAAAAATATGACCTGAATGGCTTACCTCTGAACTCAGTATAGTTTTTAGGTTGTCAGCAATGCCAAAAAAGAAAAGGAAGCTGAATAGTAGTGCGTAATCAATACGCAAGGATTTTCGATCGAATACGAGCGCAAAAAGAATGACAGCAGTCCCGGTTGAAACAGGCAAAATACGGAAGACTGTTAAAAGAATAACAATAAGCAACACTCCATAGATATAAGCATTTTTGTTGATTTTCTGTACTTGATCTTCGTGTAAATCATTTCGGATTTTTACAAGAAGTGAAGAAACAATTAGCAGGCCAAGAAAAAGCAATGAAAATGGAGCAATTGTTACTATGAATGTATCAGGCGGTACATCGTAAAACCAATAAATATAAAGATTTTGGGGGTTGCCAACCGGTGTCAATGCGGAACCGGAATTAGCTGCTAATGCCTCTAGAATAACAAGAATATCTTTTCGATTGATGTTAAGCGATAATGTAAGCGGGACAATGACTATTAACGCAATATCGTTTGTTACCAGCATCGACAAAAAGAATGTTGCCAGCACCAGTTTCAATGGTATGGCCCTACCTTTTTCTATGCTTTGTGCAGCTCTTAATATCAACCCGCTTTTCTGCAAGCCATTAACTACTACGAACAGCAAAAATAGGATGAACAATACCTCTATTTCATTTACTGAGTAAACTGGTAAATGTTTTGTATAAAGACTCGTCAGTGCAAAACCAGCACCTGAGGCAATAATCAGCCATTCTTTCAAAACATAATCAATGAATGTTATTTGGGCTTTCAAAAATTCTTCCGTTGTCAGGATTAAGGGCTAACGGTCAAGCTGTCCAGTTATTTTCTATGCTCCTCGAACTCGAAAAAAGTATCTACTTATTCAAGGAGCGCTGCGATGAAAGAAAAATTGAGGAAATACCCTGATAAGAACGGCGCAGCAATCGAATCTGTAGGGTCAGCTGTCGTTGTTTTTCAGGGGATACCGTTGTCGGACAAGACTTATTGCTTCTTCTTTGCTGTGAATTTTTCCGTTTAGCTGTGCTTCAAGTACATGGTTGAGCATGGTACGGAATCCGGGGCCGGGCTGGTAGCCGGCTTTTTGCAGATCTTTACCGCGAATGAGAAGTTTGGTGCTGCGTAGAGAGGTCACGAAACGGGAGACATCCCGCTGGATATGTTTTTTCCTGGCAATGGACATCAGGTACAAAAGCCCTTCATTCTCCAGCTCAGAGAGCAGCCAGTAAATTTCACTGGGCTGCATGAACGGCCTGCGCAACATCTCATGGGCGATACGCTCTACTTCTGTTTTTTGCCGGATCAGCATTTTTCGTTGTTTTTCGATCACTTCAAAACGATCACAAAAGTTAAGCAGCTGCCGTACCTGTGAGCGGCTGAAAATTGCCAGCAGATAGACAATCCAGGATTCGCACCGTTCTTCAAGGTAGAGCAGCTTGAACCAGCCCACAGAGCGCTCAGCCTGATTGATGACGTGGCTGAATCGTCTGTCTATTTTCAGATTTGGCCGCAGGTCCGGCCAGAGAAACGGGAAAAGTTTAAACTGTGACAACCTGCGTAATGAGGCCAGAGGATGGTTGCCGACAAGAAGCTGTTTGAGCTCGTGCAGGAATCTGCCCCCCGGGATCTGTTCGAACATGTGCATGCGCACGGCATTTTTTATTAATTTTTCAGCATGCCGGGTTATGCGGAAATCAAGCCGTTGTTCAAAACGGATGGCCCGAAATATCCGGGTTGGATCTTCAACAAAGCTTAAATTATGGAGAACCCGGATTCTTCGTTCTTTCAGATCGTTCTGGCTGTTAAAATAATCCACCAGGGTACCAAACCGGTCCGGGGTCAGGTGAATGGCCATGGCATTAATCGTGAAATCTCGGCGGTAGAGGTCAAGCTTAATAGAGCTGAGTTCGACGGTCGGCATGGCTGCCGGATATTCATAGTATTCAAGCCGGGCAGTGGCCACATCTATGTGCAGGCCATCAGGCAGGATGACCGTGGCCGTGGAAAACTTTTCATGGGTTCGGACAGTGGCCTGATGCCGCCGGGCAAACGTTTGGGCAAAGAGAATACCATCGCCCTCAATAACAATATCAATATCCTGATTGCTGACATGCAGCAGCAGATCCCGAACAAATCCGCCCACTGCAAACGCTGTCATGTCAAGATCTTTGGCCGTTTCACCAATTCTTTGCAAGAGGAGGATAATCTCTGTGCTCAGCGATTCGGTCATCATGGTGCTGACATTGCGGGTCTGCTTGGCAGAAGGGTTCTCGTGCTCCTGCAAAAGATTACGCGGCAGGTGGGAGGGGTCATTGATTAGCAGGTTAAGCAGGTCGGTCCGGGTGATCACCCCGCAGATTATCTCTTGGTCTCTGATAATGGGAATGAGTCGTTGCCTGTTTTCGATAATAAGTTCCTGGATATCTGCAAGAGTGGCACTTTCCGGTAGGGTCTGGATGTCAGTGGTCATGTAATCACTGACAGGCAGTTTGCTTAACTTGTGGAAAATGGCTTTTTCTACAACCCTTCTCGATATTATGCCCAGCAGACCGGCAGGGAGTTTACCGCTGGCTCTTTTGCGAACCACTGGCAGTACCGTGATGTTGTAGCGGGTCAGGAGCATGTTTGCTTGGTTGATGCTCACCTCAGGAGTGACTGTGATGACAGGTGAAGACATCAATTCGCTGGCTATTGATCTGGGTCGGACATACTGGTGCAGCAGGTGAACCAACCGATCCTCTGCCTCAAAAAGGGTTTTGTCGCTGATTGTTGCCGAAGCTGCTGCCGCATGGCCGCCTCCTCCAAAATCACGGGCAATCATCCCGGCATTGACCTCCGGGATTCTGCTTCGGCCAATGAGGTAGGTCCGTTCCCCCATGCAGATCAGCGCAAAGACAACGTCGAGATTCTCCATGACCATCATTTGGCGCACAAGCACAGCAAAATCATCTACATAAGCAGGGGTGGTGAGCTTGCTGATGGCAATACGAACCCCCTGGATGGTATAGGTGGATGTGTTTTTTAACAGAGTGTTGAGCAGGTCTACTTCTTGTGTTGTAAGGCTTTTGTTGACAAACTGGCTGACAATGTCAAGTTTTGCTCCCTGGCTAAGAAGCCAGGACGCGGCTGTCAGGTCGTCAGGGGTTGTTGTTGAAAAGAGAAAAGATCCGGTGTCTTCGTACACTCCCAGCGCCATGAGAGTGGCCTCGTCCGGTGAAAGACTGATATCTTTTTTTTGCAATATCTTAACGAACAGGGCAACCGTGGAACCTGTATTTTCAACAATTTGTACATCGCCCCGCATATCACCGGGCGCATCCGGGTGATGGTCGTAGAGATGAATGTCAATTCCGGGATTGTTCAGGCATTGCTGCAGCTCACCAATACGGCTTTTTTGCCGGGTATCAACCACAATAAGACGGGAGACCGCTGTTGTCTCAATATGTTTAACTTTCTTGAAATCATAGTAGTTGCGGATTTCCTGGGATAAGTAATCGCGCAGCCGGCGTTCCTGGGAGCCTACCAGGACAAGAATGGCCTCAGGATAGAGCTTTTTGGCCGCGATCATGGAGGCCAGCCCGTCAAAGTCTGCATTTGTATGAGTTGTGATGACTTCCATGCAATCTATTATACTCAAGTTCAGCTATTTGACAAAGAGGTTGCCCCGCCGGATTCTTTGCCTGCCCTTCGGGCTGCTAAGGAAAGGAGATGAGGGTTTTTTCTGGACCGGAAAAATGGCTGCAGTTTGTTGAGGCGGAATGTCTGCCCCGGTTTTTCACTGTTTTTCTACCCTACATAAACCATTGAGTGCATCATGAAGCTGCTCAAGCGCATCATCGATATTATTTTCCATGTTTTGTCGAATATCTGTAACAATCCGGTCTGCAATATGTGCTTGTTCTGTTAAGCCAAGATTGAGCAGGTTTCCCTTTATGGTGTGGCAGGCCTTTGCGACGGCTTCAGGATTGTTCTCTGCGGCAGCCTGACGGGTCAGCCCGAGATTGTCTTGCAGGCTTTTTTGTGACAGCTCAAGCAAGTCTTCTATTTCCTCATCACTTAATGAGTAGACCTCTTTGAAATGATTTTTAATGGATACGGAAATGTCGTTGTCCTGGATTTCATGGTGTCCCTTGTCGTCTGGCCGGGGATTGTGTGTTGCGGTTTTCACCTTGCCGGGTGTGATTTTTCCCAGAACATCGTAAATCTGCTCCAGCGCAAAGGGTTTGGTTAAATAATCATCCATGCCTGCTTCAAGGCATTGCAGGCGGTCTTCGCTCATGGCATGGGCGGTGAGCGCAACAATTGGCGTTCGGGTGCCCCGGATGCTGTTTCGCAACAGTTCAAAGAGTTCACTATGTTCACCAGATTCCGGGAGAATACCCTTTTCACTGGAACGAATATACTTCGTTGTTGTCAGTCCGTCCATGGTCGGCATTTGAATATCCATGAAAATTGCATCCACATGGTGTCTTGTCAGTACGGTAAGCGCTTCCATACCATTTTTTGCCTCTATAATGGTGTGATTAAGTTTTTTCAGTGTCAATACGGCAACCTCCCGGTTGAGTCGGTTATCCTCGACAAGCAGCAGGGTGAGTGGGACGTTACGTTCCTGGGGAGTGATCGGCCTTTCAGGTAGCGGAGTCAGCGCATCTGGTTGTCCGATTGGTAATTGGACAGTGAATGTGAAAGTACTGCCTTTTCCCGGAGAACTGGTCACTGTTACGTTGCCCTGCATTAGTTCTGCAAGGCGTTTGCAGATTGCAAGACCAAGGCCGGTGCCCCCATACTCTCTGGTCGTTGAGGCATCTGCCTGGGAAAAAGAGTCAAAGATTCTTTGTTGGGTGCTGGTATCAATGCCAATCCCTGAGTCTTGGATAGTCATATCAAGCATCACATAATTCTTGTCAATGGCGACCGTGGAAACAGAGAGAGAAATCTGTCCCTGCCGGGTAAATTTCAGGGCATTACTCAAAAGATTGACAATGATTTGCCGTATTCTCAGGGAGTCGCCGATAACGATTCGGGGGAGATTTTCTGCAAGAGTGACGACAAAATCAAGACCTTTTTCTTTTATTGAGAATGAAAATATCGAAGAAATTTCTTCAAAAAGTGTTGCCAGGAGGAACTGCCGTTTTTCCAGAACGAGTTGGCCGGCATCAATTTTAGACACATCAAGAATGTTGTTGAGCAGACTGAGCAGATAATCTGCTGAAGCCTTGGCCGAAGCAAGGTTATGCTGCTGAGGCTCGGGCAGCTTTGTTTCCAAGCTCAGGCGCAGCATGCCGATAATCCCATTGAGCGGGGTTCTGATATCATGACTCATATTTGCCAGAAATGATGACTTGGCGAGTGCTGCCGACTCTGCGGCCTCCTTCGCTTCGAGAAGTTCGACTTCGGCCTGTTTCTGACGGGTGATATCGGTTCGGACTTCCATTTTGGCAATAGTGCCGTCTGGCAGAGTTATAGGGCTGTCCACAATATCAAATACTTGCCCGTTGTTCTCCAAATTATAATGGAATATTTTATTTTCATCGATCACCTTTTGGAGAATGCAGTGGTCGCATGGACTGGTCCTGCCGTATATGACCTGATAGCAAATTTTTCCTGTCTGGGCACCCATCCATTTATTCATGGAAGTGTTGGCATGTTTTATCTGGTAATTTTTGTCTACGATATAGAGGCCAAAACCGGTGTTGTCTAAATTGTCCAGAATAGAGCTGAAATGACGTTTGTTCTTTTCAATTGTGCTTATCTTGTCAAGGATTATCCAGTCCAGAAGAGCAATAATGGCTACCCCGACAAACCAGATACTCAGAAAGGCCATCCAGAGTTTTTTGGCTTCAGCCTTATATTGGGCCATATAGCTGTCCAGTGGTACATTTATGCTTATTCCCCCCCGTACATCTCCAAGGTTGTATCCTTGTTGGGCATGGCACTTGAGGCAGGCGTTAACCGTAATAAATGGTCGCATCAGCCGGACATAGGGATTGCCGTTCAGCAGGACCTGCTCAGTATACTCTTTCTGCCCTTTTTCAAAGCTGAGTAATGCCTTTTTTTCCCAGGCATCAGCAATATTTTCGGGCCTGATGGGGTTTAAGCTGGTGATATGTCCCTGGATGGCCAGGCGTGTCTTGGCCATAGCATACAGTTGTCTGGTCATATAGGCCGGGTTGACCAGCGTGTAAGCGCGGCCGCCAATGGTCACATCCCGGTTTGGTACATTAAGATACGGGTTGGGCGGTGTGCTCTTTGAGACAGGTACGTAAACACCGCCATGCTGAGCACTCCATAGGCGAAAGAGCACGTCTTTTTCCCAGGAAACTCTTGCCGCATTTTCAGCCAGCAGAACCTTACTGCTTTTTAGGTTATCTAAGTTCCAGAGAAGAAGAGCACTGGTCAGAATGGTCCAGACGAGAAGCAAACTGGTGGCTATCGCTTTGATTGAAATTTTATCAAAAAATTTTTGCTGCATAATAGTTGGTACTCAAAATCTCTGTTCCCGGGGTTCCTTGCCCGGATTTTGTCAGGCTTGATCTGTGGATCGCTCTCTATCTAAAAAAAGCGGTTCATGGAGGGAAGCCGTGAGGGCTGTCTTGAATATGGATAGGACATTCTTTTTTATACCTCCTGGTCATTGTACATGTATTGATTGCTGTATACCAAGAAGAATTTGAGGGTATTAAATGGTGACATCCTGAAAAAATAACCTTGTTCAGCTTGCGGGGGAGGGGGGTATTGCTCTTCTGGCAAAGCGCTTTGTTATCCGGCATTTTCGGTTGTCTGTATTCCGGCAAGGGTTTTGCATTAATACTGTGTAACGCGTCTTCTACTGAAGAGCAAATTCAGGACTTGAGGCGCAATGAAAAGAGAACCTTTATTTATATCCTGGTGATAATAAAGAAGATATCTGGAAAAAGGGGCTGGGGGGTAAAGTGAGTCTGGTGAGAGGGCTGTACAACAGAGACCTGAGAATGAGTCAATATTTCACCCAATCTGCGACACTGTAAACTTGGCAGTATGATCACTCAGCCTTGCCGATATGTTTAGATCGCTGAGGAGTAGTGTCTGTAATTTAAGACAGGGGTAAAAGAAAGAATGGATAAATTACACTGTTTGGCAACAGAAGTGGAAGAATTTTTGCCGGACTATTTTTTGCCGGAAGAAGAGCCTTCTTCTCGTGGTGTATCAAGTGTTTTTTGTATTATAACAGCCTGTTGTCTTGTTGCCGTTTGCTGCATAACCTTTTTTGTCTGGTCACCAAATCCTGGAGGAAGCAAGCTTGTCGTCCAGGGATCTGACAACACCGGGGAGGGCTGGGGAATAGTGAAAGAATCTGTAAATATTGAGCGGCAGATGATACGGAGAATCACCGGCCAGAAGTAACGTTTCTTTTAAACAATAGTATTTCTGCGGGAGGTCCATCATGCTGCGAGTAGCAACAATTAATACTGGAGAATATACAGGGGCTGATACTCATGTTTTCAGCAAGCTGGTCAAAGGCGTTCAAAAAGGTGGTTTTGACATACTCTGCTGTCAGGATGTTCCTGTTGGCAAGAGTGGCCAAAATAACAGAGCAGTGGAATTGGCCGAAGCCACAGGCATGGCCTGCGCTTTTGCTGTTACTGGTAATAGGCAGGAATCACAGATTAAAAAGAAGGCTTGCTCTTCCTCTGGTTCAGCCATTTTAACAGGTACTGATTGTTGTATGCTCTCCAGCGGTAGTTTTTCCCTGCCAGGGGGATCACAGAGGAAGAAACAAAAAGCGCAATTTGCTGTTGTCAGAAAAGAGGGTGATGCGATTCTGGTCATCAATCTTCAGCTTCCCCGAATGAAAACCTCTACCGAGGCACAGCGCAGGGAGTTTCAGATAATTTTTGAACATCCTGTCATGGAAAAGCAGTATGCGGCGATTCTTTTATGCGGTGCATTCGGATCAGGTACAAAGGGAAGTGATACCGGACTATTCAAAACTCAGTCTTCGATGTTTCAAATTCACTCAGCAGACGACTGCAGGAACAGTTCCGCCCGCATTTGTTTTGTAAAGAGTGTAGAGGATCCTGTGGCAGATATTGATTGTTTTAATGTCCGCCAGTTATTGACGTCTGCGGGTCCGGTAACCGATACAGCCCGGAACTATGGAGCAGCACTTGATTTTAATGTTATCAGGCGCGAAGATGAGGCAGTGAGCCAAATTTATCGATACGTTTCTTTCATTCGTCCCTGGAACGGGCCAAGTGAGGCAGATCAGGTCTCCTTTCAACCGGCATGGATGGGCCAGGCCAATGCTTTTGGCGGAGTGAATACGGCGGGCTGTTAGGACTGTTATTTCTTAAAGACAAGGTAAGTATCCTTCATATTTGCATTCCCGTCTCATGTGGGATATTCTCATAAAGAGAAAGAAGTTATCCCAAGAGCGGTTGCAAATTTTTTCAGGACATTTAGTCTTTTTTTATGGATATTAACAGTTTTATACAGCAACTTGTTATTCTGGCCCCTCCTTTGCTTTTCGCCCTGACTTTTCATGAACTGGCTCATGGCTACGTTGCCTGGAAGCTTGGCGACCCTACGGCAAAAAATGCGGGTCGACTGACAATGAATCCAATACGGCATCTTGATCCCATCGGGGTGCTTGCCTTTATCATTATGAAAATCGGCTGGGCCAAACCAGTACCTGTTAATCCAGGATATTTTAAAGATCCCAGAAAAGGGATGCTGATTGTTGCCCTTGCTGGTCCTGTGGCAAATGTTTTTATGGCAGCAGCCAGCGCGCTTCTGGTACGAATTTTTTTGATGGCGCAGTTCCTCCCGATTGTAATCTTAGAACCTGTGGTGAAGATGCTTGTGGCCTCGGTCTGGATTAACGTCATGCTGGCTGTGTTTAACTGCCTGCCCATTCCTCCACTGGATGGTTCCAAAGTCCTTATGGGATTATTGCCTCCGGAGGCGGCACGTAGTTATGCCCAATTTGAGAGGTATGGTTTTATTGTGCTGCTTGTTTTATTTTATTCCGGTGTCATCGATAAGGTGATCGGGCCGATAATCAGTTTTGCCAATAATCTTCTCTTAAGCTGATTGTTTTCCGGTCGTCCGTTCCATGACAGGTCTTCCTGTCAGCGTTTCAAGAGGAACCACCTGAAAGCGCCTGTCTAATGTTAAGAGCAGGCGTTTCAATTCGTTCTGCCATATTTCTTCCTGCTCATCCTGGAAAGGCCTGCTGTCGTGCAACAGCAGGATGTCGCCGCCTTTGATGCGGCCGAGAATACGTTGAGCAAATCCCCTGACCCTGCGGTTCCCCCGGTCAAATGCCCTGCAGCTGAAGTTTACAGTATACATATCCAGCTCTTCCATTACCTTCCCTAATCTGGGGCCGGTGATCCCCACTGGTGGCCTGAAAGCCAGAGGCCGCATGCCAAATTCTGCCAGAATCTGTTGCGTCTTCCGGAGGTCCCGGGCCAGATTATCGCTGTTTCTGAACATCAGCAGATTGTCATGGCTCCAGGAATGGTTGCCGATGCTGTGACCATTTTCTAAAATTTTTTTTATCAGTTCAGGGTATTGCGCAGCTTTCTCCCCGATAATAAAGAAGGTGGCTGTGCTCTTGTTTTGGGCCAGCAGATGGAGAATATATGGAGTTGAGTCTGGAGACGGCCCATCGTCAAAGGTCAGGGCAATGGTTGTTTCGTTTTTTTCTCCTTGGCTGATGATTGGTAGGAAAAAACCGATTTTTGGCAAAAAAGGGGCAACGCCGCAGCAGGCAAGAAAGAATATGAGGATGGAAACACTCAGGGCAGGAGCGGCAAAGGCTGTAACACCGGCAAGAGCCAGAGATCCCAAGCCCAGTTTTTCGGCCGGACTGAGGTGGTGTTGTGATGACGAGATCATGATTCGCCCAGGACTCTTGCGCGCGGGAGCCGGGCTGTGAGCCAGAATAATTCCGGGTTGTCCCTGCTTACGTTGTGGGCCGCAATGGTAAAGCCCGACTGTTGGAGCAGGGCCTCAACCTGTTTCGGAGTGCGGAAATAGGCGTTCATCTTTTGTAACCGTATTCGTGCCTGTTCCAGATACCAGAGCCAGGAGGGTTTTCCTTCGGGTTGAACGCTGTAGCGAATAACGAGTATGGCTTCGGCTTGTGCCGCCCCGGCACAGCTGGCAAAGAGCGCCCCCAGAGCATGGTCATCAATATAATGGAGCATGTCCAGCAGCAGGATAAGATCGGCCGGGTCTGTCTTTGCCGGGATTTCATCGGCCCGGCCCGTGAAGGCTTTTCCTCTGTTGCCAATAACCAGTGAGGCTATGCGTATCCGTTCCGGGTCGGGGTCGAAAGCGGTAATGGTTGCAGAAGGAAAATATTCCAGGCACCAGGCAGCCGGGACTCCGTATCCACAACCTATATCCAGGATATTTTTTATGGATTCCGGCCGGGGCAGGAAGGTCGGCAGATCGGCAAAGAGAGGGTCATACCGCAGTTTGAAACGGGCAAACATGCGTGGATAGGCCTCCAGAAGTTTGAAACGGTGCAGTACTCTGTTGTTGAGACTTTCTCCGGAGGAAATTGTCCTGGGAGAGAAATATTCTTTCAGAATCGGGGGCAGGATCAGAAAGGTGCCAAGCAGAGAATAGCCGATGCCCAGCAGACAGGTGATGCCTATACTATGCAGCAGTGAATGACGGGCCCCGGCAAGGACACCAAAGCCGATCAGGGTTGATGCAGCGGCCATGAACACGGCCATCCGCACAAGGCCCATGGCAGGGGGATTCGAGTTTCGGAAACGTTGGTGAGCCCGAACAAAAAAGATGGAGTAATCAATGCCCATGCCTAAAATAACAATGGAGAGCATGAGCGAGGGAATATCAAGAGAGCGGCCCATAAGGTGCAGGGTGCCAAGGGTGCAGATATAGGCAAAGACGACTGGTAGCAGCGTGATGACTGTTAACGGGAGACTGAGGTAAAAGAGGAGAAGCATGAAGCTGATACTTATGCCAATGATCAGCAGAATTCTGGCAAAAGTTGAAAACAGTAACGCCCCTAACTGTTTGGAAAAATAGCCGGCGTCATAAATTTGACCAAATTTTTTATACTTTTTAGAAAAAGCTTCACTGTTATACTTGTCGCCGGGCTCCACAGTAATAAAACGGATTAATTGACTTTGATCATGTGCTCTGGAAATACCCAGCAGGGAAAAGTATTTTTTCTCAAGCCTTGGTACCTTGATGGAGCTGGCTGAAAGCGATGCCAGAAAATCTGCAAAGGCATCCTCTGAAAACCCCAAAGGCATGGCATTATTGATAAGACTTTTCTGTAAATCATTTATGCGTTGCCGGGTCCAGAACTGCTGCCAGGCACGATGGTTATCCAGAGCGGTCGCTTTATCGGGAAAGAGCATGGAGGAAACAAAAGCAGTCCGTAAAAAACCTGAATGCATATCCTGATTCAGGTTTTTTGTCAGCTCCTGGTCGTTCTCCAACAGCGTATGTAAATCTTTCCCGCTGGACATGAGAAAAACCCGGTTTCCCAGGCTGCCCCAGGTTTTTGTGAACTGTTTGTCCGCCTTAAGTGTTTCCCGGCTGACAGTATTCATACTTTCCATGCTCACGTCAAAACCGGGTGTGGCAAAAAACAACAGGATCAGGGCAAGAACTCCGGCCGTTACGGTACCCGGCCAGCCAGTTGCGGCACAGCTGTTGATAAGTTTCTGCAGACGGTTTTTCCTGCCGGCAACTGGGGGGAGCACTGGAAAGACGTGAGGGAAAACCATGTGGACATAAAGAAAGGAAAACAGGACGCCCAGTGCTGTAAACAGGCCCAACTCAGTAAAAAGTGGAAAGCCGCTGAGGCACAGAATAAGAAAGGCCCCAACAGTGGTCAGCACGGCCATAAGCCCAACAGCCCGCACTTCGGTGGCTGCCTGCTGACCACTGGTAGCATGGGGGCGGTCAAGAAAGAGCAGATAGGCGATGCCATGATCAACAGTAATAGAGATGACCGCACCGCCAAACCCCAGAACCATAATGGAGATGGAATCGTTACAAAGTGAATAAACAAAGAGGGCAACACCGGTTCCGGCAAGAGCGGGCACCAGGGACAACAAACCGATGAGCGGTCTGGAAAAAGAAAACAGGAGCAGTAACCCTATTCCTGCCATGGCAAAGATGATGGCCATGTTGACGTCGTGGCGGATAATGGTTTCATTATCAAGTGCCGCCCTGAAGGCGCCCACAGGCGTTAGTTTGAGTCGTATTTGGTCCGTGGTAAATTTGTCGGCAACCTGATGTGCAATGTCTTCAAGCAGAGTCGCAAGAGCCCGGGCGTTTCGGGTGTCTGTGCCGGCCTTTTCAGGCCTGGCTGTTACCAGCAGGTGGCGGCCGTCGGCTGACAGCAATTTGCTCCGGTACAGCCGGGTTGACATGGAGGGGGCAAGTAATGCCAGGCGGGCAAGAACCAGATCCTTTAAACCCAGTGGATCAAGGGCAATAAATTCGGACTGGCCAATCCCGCCCATGGCGCTTAGATTGAAGAACAGTTCCTCCATGCGTTTATTGACAGCCTCCCGGGTAAGTCTTGGTGTAACCAGCTTCCGCAGTTCGTCTGTGGTAAAGAGTATTGGCAGGTTTTGGGCAATGTGCATCGCCAGGCCGGGAATGAGCGCCCCGAATTGTTCCGTGCCGACCTGGCCGAAGAGGCCGCTGGCCCGCAGCTGTTCTTCGATAAAACTGCCGCAGGCGACAAGCGTATTCGGGTCGTCCCTGTTGATCTGAACATCAATGGCAATCTGTTCGAGCATGGGATGATTCGTAAAAATTGCCAGTGCGTCGCTGAGAACATCACTCTCTTGTGGCAGCGTATTGAGAACATCGGTATTTATCTGCAGACGCAGCAATCCTGCTACCGCAAGAACAGCGCTGAACAGGAGTGTCAGGATGAGGATGCGCAGGCGAATCTGCTTCATTACGATGAAAAAAGCTCCATGGGAGTTGTCCTTTAAAGAAAAAAAGCCATACCTGCCAGTATTACTCCGGCAGCATGGGCCATAATAATTGTTTTTTTATGGAGATGGAACCATTCATTGAGCAGTTGCAGCCGTTGTAACCCGCCCAGCGCCCGGCGTATTTTGTCCAGATGCAGAGTCTTGTTGTCAGTGGGTGAGTTACTCTGAAAAGCGGGCATGGGGTGAATGGCAAAGAAATGGCTGCTCTCATTTTTGAGCAACCCGTCATAAGGTGTTCCCTGCCAGGGAATCTGAACGAGATGGCGTGCAAAATCACTTGTCAGACCGTAGCCATGGGTCAGGCATTGATAGCGGATTTGCACCAGTGCCTCACAGGATGTCTTCCGTATTTTGTTGACCATGCAGCCGAGAAAGACGACATTCCAGTCAGGAAAAGATTGCAGGGCGGCGCAGCCTTGCCGTAGGTCGGCTGCGGAAAAATGATGAAAAATGATATCGTCTTCAAAGAGAAGAATGGTTTCAGCGCCTGCGGCCAATGCTTTTTTCATGCACAGGATGTGGGACTCATATATGCCCTGTTCCGCATTGAGCGGATGTTTGGCAACCTTGACGAACTCGACCCGCTTAAGCAGGCCAACTTTGGCAAACTCTCTGCGGGCGGTTTTTCGCCTGTCACTGCGCTCGTTGACCGAGATGCAATAAATCTTGTCAAAAAAATCCCAGGCCTGAATATATTCCACGGTTGCCTTTCAGTGAAAAGTTGTTGATAGTAGGGGCATGAAACAATTAAAACAGCTGTCTGCAAAAATGGCGGCCAGTTTACTCAAAAAACCATTTGTTGCAAATGCTGTTGCCCGCAAGGCCGATCTTGAGTCCTTCAGGGAAAAACCTTCACTGCGGATTATTTTCGGTCTTTTGACCATTGGCCTGAGTTTTCTCTTTGGCTGGCCTGCTGTTGCGGGCATTGGTGTTGTTGCCGTCAAGATTCATCAGCCCTGGATTGTTGTTATCGGCGGGCCGCTTATCTATGGATTTTCCCATCTTGTCTTTATCTTTGGTATGTACCTGTGCGGTGCTAAATATTCAATGGTTTTTCTGCGCTGGCTTACCAGAAAAGGTGTTGAACAATTACAGGATTGGGGCAGATTACAGGAAGAATAGTTTCTCTATTCAGTTGTCGCTTGAATCCAGTCAGGAGGCAGCAGACGTCCTCCGCTCACATCCCGCATAACCAACCCCCGAATCTGCTCTATCTGAGCTCCCCTTATGTCTGTAATATCAATATCAAAGGTTAGTTCTGTCCTGCGTCCTCCCGCGTGTCGAATTGTTGCCAGATACTGGGTGTCCGGGGCAGAGGCTTCCCGGAGAGTTCTTGTCGAAAATCCAACAGGAAAGGGAACAATACCTGCATATCGCTGGCCCCAGGCACAGGCAACATGCATTGCACTGTCAAAAAGAAAAGGAGAACCATGTGGGGCATTGACAGTAACGTTAAGAGGTGTCGCGAGCCGGGCAGAAGCACCCACAGGAAAAATCTCTGCCGAGAGAACATTTTGGTAGGTCGGGCCAAAGGGGATCAAATCCCGGTATATTGATTCCCGGGACAGAGAGAATCCGTCCCCTGCCGGAAAAATCGGAAGAGACTGCTTGCTTTTTTGGGGATGAGCGGCAAAATCAACTGAGGCATGTTCAATCATTCTGGAGAATCTGCCTGTTTTT
>JALXCX010000221.1 GCA_026990725.1 Desulfobulbaceae bacterium | reverse complement strand
TTCCTCTGAAGGAGCTTTATCCTGAAACAGCTTGGCGCACGCGCCAAGAATTGCCTGACTTCAATGCATTCGTGCCAGAAACAACTCAGCGGCATCATCCGCCATTGCTTTTTTATCCGTCATTTTTTATCTTCCTCTCTATTTCGGGGACAGTATATGTAACTATTGTTTTTTCGGCCCCGGTTTTTGCGGTTTCAACTTTCTTCCCAGGGTCTGCTCCAACTTTTCCACAAAGCTGTCACTGCCCAGTGGCCGACCTGTGGTTTCATGCCGTTTGATCGTCTTGAGTTCTTCTTCTGAAGACAGGCGCAGAAAATCAGCCCAGTCGGGAATCATATCCTGACGGGGTAGGGGCGAGGCCAGCGGATCATCTGTTCCTTCAATATGGGACCTGGCGCTGCTCCAGCGGTATCGTGCCGGAGCAGATGCCATACCCGCCGCCACCGGGTTCATCTCCACGTAGCGTAATGCCGCAAAAAGGTGGCGCTCATCCATGGGAAAAGAGGCAAACCGTTCCTGCCATAGATGGCCGCGCCAGTTTTCCCTGAAATTGATTCGTCTGGTGTAACGGCGATGAGCTTCGCCTATGGCCCGGGCAAGGCCGGTTTCGGTTTGAGGAACAGCAATCAGGTGAACATGGTTTGGCATGAGACACCAAGCCCATATTGCAACATCGTGTTTGCGGCACCACTTGCCCATCAAATCGATATAGGCGAGATAATCATCATCACAGAAAAAAACCGGTTGTCGCCGATTCCCCCGCTGGGTAACATGGTGAGGTATGCTCGGATATATAACTCTTGCTATTCTTGCCATGGGAAAAGCATAGCGGATGTACACGGATTAGTAAAGTTTAATATACTGTCCCCGGAACTCGAATACATGTCAAGAAATTTTTAGTTTGTTTTATCCATCTCATGTTCTATCTTTAAAGCAGGAAGTAGATTATGAAAGGAAAAATAAAAGATTTGTCACCTGAATTTCCAAATACGAAAGAGGGGTGATGTTGCCGACCATGGAACTTATGGTCAGGATGGCAAAAGTATTTGAGGTCAACGTGGATTATCTTATCAGGGATAAGGAAAATGCTACCATCAGTAAAATTAAGATTCCTGATCTACGACAGCAAATTAAAAAAAGTAAACGCTGTGCCGGATTCAGATCAGGAAACAGTGGTATCATTTTTGGATGCGTTTATTAAACGTTGAAAATTTGAAATGTTAGTGCATAGCTAAAGGGGGTACCATGAATATTTTTACTGCTATTGTCCATCGTGAAAACGATATTTATGTTGCAGAGTGCCCTGAGGCAGGAACAGTCAGCCAGGGCAGTACTTTTGAAGAATCAATGGTCAATTTGCAGGAAGCAACTGAGTTGTATCTTGAGGAATTTCCATTGAAACAGGCTTGTCGTCCAATCCTCACAACTTTTGAGGTTCCTGCGCATGCCTGAGTTGCCGCGTATTTCAGGAGATGAGGCAATCAAGACTTTCAAGAAACTTGGCTTTTATCAAACCCGACAAAAGGGTAGTCATGTCGTCATGCGTCGAAATGACAAGGGCTGTATTATTCCCAGGCATAAGGAGTTAGCTTTTGGAACACTTCGCAGTGCAATCAGGCAGGCAGGAATAACGGTTGAAGAGTTTGTGAAGGCTATGAAATAAGGATCA
>JALXCX010000220.1 GCA_026990725.1 Desulfobulbaceae bacterium | reverse complement strand
AACTCTCCGCTGTATCTGCCGGCAAGCCAGTAGCTGCCGACCAGAGCCAGAAAAGCGGCCAGCTGGCGCATGAATCCTATCCAGATTCCGCGGGCAATAAAAATAAGAAAAAGAAGAGCGATGATACTGTCAAATGAGGTAAGATCACCAATTGAAATCATTATTATTAACCGATGACAGACATAATACATCCTGTCTATTGAGTAATGTTGACATCTCCTGCCCTCTACAGATTTTGCAGGAAAAAAACCGACATGTAATTATACCGCCCCTGATGAATATAACAACTCATTGTTCTCCGATGACTCATCACCGCGCAGCGCTTTTTTCTTTTTTTCCGGATTCATTCTCCCTGTTTGACATTCCGCTTTTTTACAAAAAAGATGATCAGAGCTGTGTTCTGGTTGACCTTGAACCGCTCAGCAAAGTCCTGGAAGACACAAAACACAACCTGCCCGCACTGCTGTTGTCTGAGGAAGAACAGACTTTCTTTTCACGGTTTAATTATCCGAAACGAAGAAGAGAATGGCTGGGGGGACGCCTTGCTGCAAAAACAGCCATGCTGCTGTTTTCTCACACCCATGACACTCTGCCTGCTTCATTTTCAGGGCTAACCATTCTTCCCAATAAATATGGCAGACCGCTTGCTTCGACAAGTCCTGAGCTCGCAATCTCTATTTCCCATAGCAGCCGCTTTGCCACCGCAATGGCAGTCAAAGCTCCGGTCTGCGGCATTGACCTTCAAAAAATCAGCCCTAAACTTCCGGACTTAACCAGCCGGTTTACCTCTGAAGAAGAAAAAAACCAATTAAGAACGCTCTATCCGGACATACCACTGACAATAATTCTAACTATGATCTGGACGGCAAAGGAGGCTGTAAAAAAAAGTATGCTCCACGATCAGCCGACTGTTTTTTCAGGTATAACAATTCAACAGAGTGAAAGACGCTTACAAAACAGCTTTCTCCTCTCCTGTACAATCAGGAATAATCCAACCAGGCAGGAGGTCAGAGTGAGTAATTATCCACCCTACGTGCTGGCAATGACCAAAGGGAGAGAAGACCATGCCTGAACTTCCTGAAGTCGAAGTCACCCGTCGTGGCCTACTTCCTCACCTCCCTGAAAAAAGAATTCTGGCCATACACTGGTCAGATAAGCGGTTGCGCCAGAAAATCCCCCGTAAACTTCTCCAGGAAAATATCACCAACAACACAATTACAAGTGTTGACAGACGGGCAAAATATCTGCTTATCCGGATGGAGGATGGCTGTGTGCTGGTGTTTCACTTGGGCATGACAGGGAAACTGGGTATATTCCCGGCCTCAGCCCCACAGGCAAAACATGACCATTTACGACTGCTGCTGGATAATTCCCTGGAACTTCGCTACAACGACGTGCGCAGGTTCGGCAGTATTATTGTCTGGCCTGCTGATAAATCCGGTCTCCTTGAAGAGCAGTTCCATGCCGCCCAGGGAATTGAGCCTTTTGGACCTGATTTTACCGGCCCCCACCTCTACCAGCTGGCCCGCCGACGAAGCGTGCCTGTAAAAACCTTTCTTATGGATTCCCGCTGCATTGCCGGAATAGGCAATATTTACGCCAATGAAACCCTGTTTGCCTCCGGTATCCACCCGAAAACGCCTGCCAACACCCTGTCTGAAAATCAATGGC
>JALXCX010000219.1 GCA_026990725.1 Desulfobulbaceae bacterium | reverse complement strand
TTATTATTATCCTTGGAGCAGCCACGGCACTGGCTTTTTATTACTGGTGCTTCAGAATGGTTCGCAAAACATCGGTGCAGGAGTATATTCTGTCGCACCAGCGCATTCTCCATCCTAACGCAATCTGTTACTGGCGGGCGGGCATGGCCCTGCTTGCCTATGTTTTCTATTTTTTTCTGAACATGCAGACGGCTGCCATCATTATTTTTTCTCTTTCAGCCGTGCTTGACGGTGTTGACGGGCTGGTAGCCCGGCAGTGCAACCTTATCTCCAAATGGGGAGAGTGGCTTGATCCGATGTGCGATAAACTCACTTATCTCCCACCCCTCTTGGGCTTTGCTCATATCGGAATTCTTTCCTCCCGGTTGGTGTGGCTACTGATTGCTGTGGAGCTTGCCGGGCAATTTCTGGTTCGGCATGTGCTGAAACTTCTCAAATCTTCGGGGGCTGCCAATAATTTCGGAAAGATAAAGGCCATAATATGTTTTTCCCTGGTCGTCTTTTGCACACTCCTTGATAAAAACCCAAATGTTATTGACCTTGGCGATGAAATACTGATTGCCTGCATCATTCTGGCCGCTGCTTCCATAATTTTTAAATTCGTTCCTCACAGACTGTATGCGGATATTCTCTCCACTCTCAACTTTTTCTGCGGTGTAACAAGCCTCTACCTTACCTCGCAAAAACATCTTGCCTGGGCAATCATGGTCATTATTGTGGGCCAGCTCTTTGATCTTTTTGACGGCAGAATGGCCGAAAAACATGGCGGCACCAAATTTGGCCCCTACCTGGATGATATTGCAGATTTTGTCAGTTTCGGCCTGGCCCCTGCCTATATTATTTACAGATCAGGTGCTGCGTTCTCTCTGCTGTTTGGCCTGATTTTTATTGGCGGCGTGGCCTTCAGGCTGGTCCGGTTTGTCGCTGTGGATAAGAAACAAAGTGACCTGCCCGAAGGCATCTTCAACGGGCTGCCCAGCCCGGCAGGGGCCATGATTGTCCTGGGTGCTTCTCTTGTTGCCCCGCCAAACCTGCTGTCGGCCATTGCCATGCTCTCAGTTGGACTCATGGTAAGCCATGTACGCTTTACCCATTTCGGCAGAATCATGCTCAAACGGATTCCCAAACCGGTTTTTTTCATGGTAAGCGCCATGATTACGGTCTGTTTGGCTTTTATTCTTAAAACAAAAAATGTACAGATGTTTGGCTACCTGCTCTCAGGCGCAGTACTTCTCTACATACTTACAGGACGACAGAAAACCACAACCGAGATATCTACGCCTCAAAAAGACTGATTATTGCCCTCTTTCCGCCTGTTCTATAATCTGCCGATTTTGCTGCAACAGCCACCTGTTGCCCCGGGCCAGACTGTTTGACTTGGTTGCAAACGATATAGCCTGGGTATTGCGGTGCTGCAGCAGTCGTACCCGGGCCAGTTTTGACCAGAGCTGTGCATCTTTAGGGGCTATGCGCAGGCCACGTTCCAGGGTCTGGGCGGCTCCATTGAGTTCTCCCCGTCCTATTTGCCGGTCTGCCTGACTGCTGAAATTCACAACAGCCCTATTGGCGGGCCGGGGACGAGGCTGGGGCTGCATGCGTGGCTCATCCCGGTGTTTTTCCGGATGTTCAACAGGCGCTCTTTTGATTTTATGCTGCCGGGAGGACTTCACAGC
>JALXCX010000218.1 GCA_026990725.1 Desulfobulbaceae bacterium | reverse complement strand
TAAATAACGTCATACGACCTGACGTCAACGGATTCACGTTCGGCAAGCCCTTTTACTTTCACCGAGGGCCGTACATTAAAGCCTATAATAATTGCATCAGAGGCCCCGGCCAGATGAATATCATTTTCAGTAATTGCGCCCGTTCCCTCATGAAGAACCCGCACACGAATGGCATCTGTTGACAATTTTTCCGCAGCCTGTCCAAAGGCCTGCAGGGTTCCCTGAACATCTGCACGCAGAACAACCCGAAGTTCCTTGATCTCCTGCTCAGCCATTTTCTCAAACAAATTATCCAGAGAAACCTTGGAAACCGAAGCAAGTTCTGACTCACGGGCTTTGAGCTGACGGGAGCCGGACACGGATTTTGCCATCTTCTCATCTGTGACCACCACAAACTCATCACCGGCCTGGGGAACTCCGGTCAATCCCTGGACCTCGACAGGCAGGGCAGGACCGGCTTTTTCTACCAGTTGGCCGCGATCATCGCAAAGAGATCGTACCTTACCACTGAACATACCGGCAACAAAATGATCTCCGGCACAAAGCGTGCCCTCCTGCACAAGAACTGTAGCCACCGGACCACGACCCTTATGGAGTTGCGCCTCAATGATAGTTCCTCTCGCCTTTCGGGCAGGATCAGCTTTCAACTCTAGAATTTCCGTGAGGAGCTGAATATTTTCCAACAGCTCTTCAATCCCGATACCTTTTTTTGCCGATGTTTCACAAAAAATGGTATCACCGCCCCATTCCTCAGGGATTAAACCAAAATCACCTAATTCGCGTTTAACCCGTTCCGGATCAGCGTTGTCTTTATCAATTTTGTTCACAGCGACCAAAATCGGCACCTCGGCCGCCTTGGAATGGGCAATAGCCTCTTTGGTCTGATCCATAACACCATCATCTGCCGCAACAACCAGAATTACAATATCGGTAACTTTGGCGCCACGAGAGCGCATTTCAGTAAACGCGGCATGGCCCGGGGTATCCACAAAAGTGATATCACCGGAAGGCGCCTGAACATGATAGGCTCCAATATGCTGAGTAATACCCCCGGCCTCACCTTCTGCTACATCGGTTTTTCTGATGGCATCCAGGATGGAGGTCTTACCGTGATCAACATGCCCCATAACAGTAACGACAGGACAACGTGGCTGTTCGTCACCGCCCTTTTCATCCTCCTGCAATGCGGCAATGCCGAGTTCTTCCGTCATTCCCTGCTCGACCTCATAACCGAAATCCGTTGCCACGAGAGTGGCTGTATCCAGGTCAAGTGACTGGTTCACCGTTGCCATGACCCCAAGTGCCATGAGTTTTCCTATAATCTCATTCGCCTTGATGCCCATCCTCTTGGCAAGATCACCAACGCTGATGGTCTCAAAGACTTTAATGCGTCGCTTGATGGCCTTACTCTCAGTCACAGGAGTTGGAACCGATTGGCTCTTACGGCGATTATCTTTTTTACGGCGCCCTTTCCGGGGACGCATAAATTCCACTTCTCTACCACTGCGGAAATCCATCCGCTGCCGTCCCTTGCGAGCAGCCTTACCCGGCTTTTTCTTTCTGGCAGCAGAATCTCCGTTATTGCCGACAGCAACAATTCTTTTGCCCTTTTTCTTGCCTTTCCCTGGTGCACCCCTATCAACAGGACCGGCTTTTGCCGAAGCGGCAGGGCCTCCG
>JALXCX010000217.1 GCA_026990725.1 Desulfobulbaceae bacterium | reverse complement strand
CTGAAAATTTTACAGGTCTTGCAGACAGCGGCCTGCTGGAGCTTGTTGATGGCAATGCCGCAATATCATCCGGAATCTCGGTTCGCCTCACCGGAGGTCATACCAGGGGCTACCAGCTGGTCGAGATAGAGGGTTCCACAGGCTGTGCCGTGCATCTGGGCGACCTGCTTCCCACCCATACCCACACCAACCCCCTCTGGATCATGGCTTACGATAACTTTCCCATGGATGTTATCCGCCTCAAACAGGAGATGCTGCCACGCTATATCAAACAGAAATGCTGGTTCACATTTTACCATGATATCTATCTGAAAGCCTGTCAGCTGAACAACGACCTGAGCGTGGCAGCTGAGCTTGCCTGAGATAATCTGTTCACCATTAAAAAGAGGAACCCGCCCATGCCGGCAGTAAGCGACGACGAGCAGAACCAGGATGGCATTCATTCTGAGGTATCAACGCCATTGGACAATAACCGCCTCGCCCTGGACCGCACCTTTCTGGCGAACGAACGAACCTATCAGGCCTGGATACGCACAGGGGTTTCAACCTTTGCCGCAGGTTTGGGGGTCGTCAAATTTTTAAAAGCCGATCTGCCGCAAGGCATTCTGCTGACAACGGCAGCTATTCTGCTCATCTTCAGCGCCATGTCGTTTCTGCATGCGGCCTGGAGATACTGCAGTCTCCACTTCCGGATGGTCCAACTCGATATCGACAGCACCCCCTCGTGGCTGGTCAGGGTCTTCAGCTTTGCCCTGGCAGGCTGCTCGCTGCTGGCATTGATTGGGATTCTTTTGACTGTCAAATAATTGAAAAACAAAGAAAAATAGTCAATTCCCCTTGCAATGCAACCAGGACCTACCTTTCTCATGGGTTGGTTGATTCATCTATTCCGACAGGTTCCCTAAACAGAACAACGCATTCAGCCCATGGTACGATGCATCAAGAAAAGGAGCCGCCCCCGGACTGCGGGAAAAGCCGCCGGCAGCTGTCCTGCAGGCAAGAAGATAGTGCTCCGCCTTTTGGTAATGCAGCGGCTGTTGATGCAGGAGCCCCAGGGAGGACAGGCTGTAATCAGAATATTCAATATAGGAGGTTGTTCCAGGGAAAAACCCGAATCCACCATCGCAGTTTTGACATCGCTGGAGCCAGTCAATGATTTCAGCAGGCCGCCTCCCGATGTTTCCTGGAGATGAAAGAAGAAAGTAATAGACATCTTTTCCTGTACATTTGGCAAGATCTAAAGCAACTGCCAAAGAAGCCTCCCTGAATTTCTCTGATAACTGTCCGGCATAAAAATAATTTTCACAGGTCAGCCTCTGCCCGGGATCAAGGTCTTCACACGGATCATCGTACGACGCACCTTCTTCTGCCACCAGACGAAAAATTTCATGAAGAAAAAAACGCACCCGCAGGGGAAGACTTGTGCGTAAAGGGATATGTGCCCGCACAAAAGCACGTATTTTTTTTCTGTCAATACAGGATTGAAAATGAGATTTTCCGTCATAATCCCCGAGTTTTTTCAGCATGCTGAGGCTGTAATAGGTATCAGCAACGGTTGAGGGAAGGCTCGGACAGGCAGCAAAGGCTCCATCTTCTTTCTGCCGCTGGACAATAAATCTTGTCAGCTGACAGAGATGTTGTTCCTGAAGACCTGTCAAATAATTCATGGCTCGAAAACTGTTTACT
>JALXCX010000216.1 GCA_026990725.1 Desulfobulbaceae bacterium | reverse complement strand
ATAAACCATCAGCCTTTCTGGCAATGCCGCTTTTACAGGATGATGCTGTTGTGATGATTGTGGCCCTGCAGGTTCCAATTGATCAGATTAGTGCGATCATGCAAGAACATGGCGGGAAGGGAGATACATATCTGGTAGGACCAGACGGGTTGTGGCGTTCAGAATCTCTACAGCCTGGCAGGTACAATGTCAAATCTACGCTTCTTAATGAAAAATTAAAACTTGACACCGAGCCGGTTCGTGAAGCACTTGCGGGGCACGCCGGAACGAAAATAACTGAAAATGGTCTTGGAGAAAAAGTCCTTTCATCCTGGAAACCGTTTAATTACGCTAATCTTCATTGGGCTGTTATCAGCGAAATCAGCAAGCAGGAAATTGACCAACCTGTGAACCGGTTGGCTAGAATTATTTCCATGCTGGCTGCCGGAGCCCTGCTTGCGGCATTTTTAATCAGCTTTCTTGCTTCCGGCGGTATCACTCGTCAGATCAGAGCAATTATGAATGTTATTACCAAGGTTGAAGAGGGGGACTACGCTGCGCGGGCTCAGGTGGTCAGCTCGGATGAACTTGGTAGTATGGCTTCCTCGTTCAACGGTATGATCGAGACGACACAGGGGTTGATAGCTACCCGTCAGGAAGAAAATGATCAGCTTCAGGAATCTATCATGGGGCTGCTTATGGAAATTTCAGATCTTGCTGAAGGCGACTTGACAGTCCGGGCCACGGTTCGTGAAGATGCGACCGGAACAGTGGCGGATTCATTGAATATGATGCTTGAAGAGTTAAGCGGTACAATCGGCAACGTTAAAAGTTCTTCCGAGCAGGTTGGGGCCACGGCAAACAAGTTGAGTTCTTCAACTGATAAACTTGCTGCACGAAGTGACCAGCAGGCAGAACTAATTACAAATTCTGTCGAAGAAATCAAACAGATGACAGAGGCAATTGAGCAGGCTGCTGAAAAGGCGAATACATCGGCAGCATCATCTGAACTGTCGCGAAATGCTGCCCTTGAAGGAACCAGGGTTGTTGAAGAGACCAGTCAGGCCATGGAAGCTATTCGAGGAAACGTCCAGGATACAGCCCGGGCCATTAAGCGTCTTGGTGAGAGTTCCCAGGAGATCAGTGACTTTGCCAAAACCATTAATGAAATTTCCGACCGAACATCTATTCTGGCTTTGAATGCTTCTATTCAGGCATCTGCTGCCGGGGAAGAGGGACGAGGGTTTGCTGTAGTTGCTGAGGAGATTCAGCGTCTTGCAGAGCGGGCAGCCGGCTCTACCAGGCAGATTGAAACATTGATTAAAAACATTCTGGGTGATATTACCGAGGCCGGTTCCAGTATGGACGCAAGTATTCAGGAGGTGATTCAGGGAACGGCTCTTTCTGAAGATGCTCTGGCCAAATTGCAGGATATCAGTAACCGTTCAAATGAAGTGGCTGTCCTTATTGATGAGGTCTCCAAGGCAACCACCGGGCAGGCGGAAGCCTCTGTGAAGGTGGCGAAAGCCATGGGTGCTGTTGGTGTCATCAGCACCGATACTGCAGAGGAGACCCGTGCAACATCCTCCCAGATGAAGGGCATGGCAAGTGTTACCGCCAGGATGCTTGAATCTGTTGCCGCTTTCAAACTCCCCCAGGATATAAATGATGGGGAAGTGAAAGATAATGATGAGCTGGAAAACTTGGGAGTATCTGATGAAGGAATAGAGGGATAAGTCGCAAGACTTTGTCAGTGAAAATTCTTTCAGGAATATGTAATCGAGAGGGGTTTATGCATCGTGCATCATCAGGTCTGATATTTTTCTTTATTATGTTGTGTTTTTTACATCCCGGGCTGAGTCTGTCTGCCGACGAAGGGAAGGCAGGGATTCAGGATATGGTTGACATGGCCGGGAGTCAACGCATGTTAACTCAGCGGATGTTAAGAGATTATGCCTTGGTGGGGCTCAAGGTCACGTACCGTAATCCTGCTCAGGATCTTGTTGATACTGTTGCACGCTTTGATAAGCAGTTGCAGCAGTTGTCCGCATATTCAATTAACGCAGATGTCACGGCAAGTTTTGCTGCTGTGCAAAAAATATGGGTTCCCGCGAAGGAGCTGGTTTCAAAGGCTCCCCGGCAGGAGAGTGCTTTGCTTCTTAAGGGCAATCTTGAGGAATTGCTTAAAAAAAGCAATGATGCGACAGTTTTGCTGTCTCAGGCATCAGGGGCTCAACTTAGTGAAATCGTGAATAAATCAGGCCGACAACGTATGCTGTCCCAGCGGATGGCTGCCCTGTATATGCTTTATTCCTGGGGTGTGCAAGGTGAGGGGTTTTTTGATCAATTTCGTACCGTTGTTGATGAGTACAAGAGTACTCAGAACTATTTGCTTCTTTCTGGTAAAACAACACCTGAGATAAGAAAAAAGCTGAAAGAGGCTGCTAAATCGTTTCGGTGGTTTGATAAAGCGGTGAGTGAAAAAGCTAAAAAACTGACGCCAGAGGTCGTGCAGAGGAATTCTGATATCATTTTAAAAGTGATGGATGAGGCTACAAAACTCTATGCGGCAGGTAAATAAGACGTTTACATGAGAAGATGGCGGCACATTCCTTTGTATAAGGAATGTGCCGCCATCTTGAGAAAAAGGAAGGTTCTGTGATGGCAAAATCTTTAATAAGAATACATGGTTACGGAAGAAATTAGTTTTTCAGCCATAAGAAGAATCATTAAATGATTTCTGCAAGCCACATGCCTTCCGGGCTGCATGTCTCCGATCTAGATTCAACACTACAGCAAGGGTATAAACATGATACACACCACGATCAACAAGCATGTACATTGTTTTTACAACGGCTTGATATTACTATTACTAACCGGATTTTTTCTGCCTAGCCCCGCCATTGGGAAAATCAAGTTAGGTGAGTCATGTGCGTTATCCGGTCCAACGGCATTTCTTGGAACTGAGATGAACAAAGGGGCGCAGGCCTACTTCTCCCGCCATGCCTCGACCATTCAGCTGATTGCCAAGGATGATGGCTATGAACCCGACCGTTGCCGAAACAATACAAAGGCTTTCATCCGTGATAAGGTAACCGCCCTGTTTGGCTATGTGGGAACACCGACATCCAAAGTAGCTGTACCTCTGGCCACAATGAACAAGGTTATTTTTTTTGGAGCATTCACTGGGGCTTCTTTTCTGAGTGATGTCAAGAAAAACCCTTACTCTTTTTCTGTCCGTGGCAGCTACAACTCTGAAATCGAGAACATGATGCGCCATCTGAAGAACGACCTCAATATCAGCCGTGTAGCTTTATTCGTTCAACGTGACGCCTTTGGCTTGGCCGGTATTAAGGGGGCCATGCGGGCGGATAAACTCATAGACGGGATTACCGTGTTTCCCAAACTACCGGCAATTCCTGGTGCCGATGCAGAAAAAAAGGAGTGGCAGGCTTACTGGAGAAAAATCCCCAACTACCGCCGTAACACTGTTGCTGTGGGAATGGGCGTGCGTCAGGTCTGGGGAAATAGAGCAGAAGCCGTCATCTTTGTCGGTGCCTACACCCCCTGTGCTGCAGCTATTAACAAATTACGCGAACGCGGATTCAACGGACCTGTCATCAATATATCTTTTGTTGGATCAAAACGACTTGCCAAACGGCTTCGCAAAACTGACAATGTATTCATCAGCCAGGTGGTTCCCAATCCTTGGGATGATTCAATACCGGTTGTCAAAGAGTACCAGCAGAGCCTGGGAGGGCATGATTTTGGATTTGTTAGCCTGGAAGGATATCTGGCTGCGAAAATCATGGAAGCATCCCTCGAATCTATTCAAGGTAACATTAACAGTGATTCAATTCGTCAATCTCTGGAGATCATGTCAGATTATGATATCGGAGGCATCAACATAACCTTTGGTCCCGATGACCACCGTGGAATGGATTCTGTCTACCTCTCCGGCATTATCAAGCAAGACAATAAAATACGATTCACCTACGTCGACAACCTGGCCCAATGATACGTCACAGAAGGCCGTGTAAACAGATAGGATCCTTATAAAATTTTTATAGTGACTGTTTTTCTATGAAATTGCATATTCAACAAAGTGTTCTATTGACAGTGGGAGCGCTTTTTATCTTTGCGCTTCCTGCTGCGCATGCTGTTGAGTTTCCCGGTCGGCAGAAAGCAAAATATAAAAAAGTTCAGCCCATTGAAATTGAGGCGCTCTATAAGGATTATGTAGAGAAAAAGGTCAATATTATAGATGTTCGTTCCAAGCTGGAATACGATACTATTCATATTGATTCAGCTTTAAATATTCCTGTGACAAAACGGAACTTTGAGAGTGAATTAAAAAAAGTGATTGCCAGCACGCCTGGTAAAAAAACAGCTTTTTACTGAAACGGTATTACATGCTTCAAGGCTTATGAAGCACAACTTCGGGCCCAAAAGGCTGGTATCTCCAATACGTATACTTTTGATCTGGGGATCCCCGGCTGGGCAGAAAAATACCCGGAAAAGACGATTTTATTGGGTAAAACAATCACCGAGTCAGAGATAAAATATATCCCGAAAGCGGATTTT
Organism: Desulfobulbaceae bacterium; assembly: GCA_026990725.1. Lineage (GTDB taxonomy): Bacteria > Desulfobacterota > Desulfobulbia > Desulfobulbales > Desulfobulbaceae > Desulfobulbus_C. The sequence continues at coordinate 1,504 of JALXCX010000216.1, read as the reverse complement.
AAAAAGAGATGTCTGTCATGGGAGGATTTTAAAAAGAAGGCTGGCGAGCGAGGAGTAAAAATTATTGACACCCGTGATTCTGTCCAGAAAGGTTTTATGAGTCAGTCTGATGAGGAGGCTCTGGATGGGGTATCGATAGAACAGTTGGAGAAATTTCGTGCTGAGAATAAAAAATTTCTCGCGGCACTGGGCAAGCGAAAGATCATGTCTCAATCTTTTGATATGCTGCAGAGGCATGTCATAGGGAATAAACGCTATAAAAATCAGACTCTGTTGATTGTTGACCAGGTAGGCAAACAGGTCAGATGGTTGATGTATCAACTCGAAGCTGCGGGAATAAAGCATTATTATTTTCTGGACAAGGGCGCTTTTAGCGTCATTGGTTCCCAGGCGTATGGTAACATGTAGACAGCGTCAGAAACCAGCGGAATTTACAGAGGAATCTCTGTTTGTCTTTTAGAGTTACAAAGCCCGGTCAGATGTTTTTCTGACCGGGCTTTTTTTTTGGGTTGGCCTGGGGCTTGCCAGCTTATTCTTCTTTCCAATCAGGCCTGAGGTGCAGTTCTGTGAGTTGTTTTCTTGCCACAGAGGCCGGAGCTTCCGTCAGAGGACAGGTTGCTTTCTGCGTTTTCGGAAAGGCGATGACATCACGGATGGATTCTGATCCGGTGAGGAGCATAAGTAGCCTGTCGACGCCAAAGGCAATGCCGCCATGGGGCGGTGTCCCGAATTTCAGTGCCTGGAGAAGAAAACCAAATTTATCTTCTGCTTCTTCTTTGTCTATTCCCAGGGTTTTGAGGACTTTTTTCTGCACTTCAGGGTTGTGAATACGAATAGAGCCGCCGCCAATTTCATTGCCGTTTAATACAAGGTCATAGGCTCGGCTTTTTACTTGACCCGGATCTGATTCCAGCAGGTCAATCTGGTCGTCAAAAGGAGCTGTAAACGGGTGGTGGACCGCGGTGAATCGTTTCCGGTCCGCATCAAACTCGACCAGGGGAAAATCTGTAATCCACAGGAAGTTAAAGTCGTCTCGGTCAACAAGCTGTAATCTGCGCGCCAGTTCAAGGCGAAGCTCAGCCAGGACCTGGTTGACAACTGTTGTATCGTCTGCACCAAAGAGAATAAGATCGCCCGGTTCAGCCTCAAGAGTTTCCCCCATGGCCGCAATTTCTTCTTCGCTGAAAAATTTGGTAATGGGTGACTGCCACTGGTCTTCCTTTATTTTGATCCAGGCCATCCCTTTCGCCCCGAAGCGTCCGGCATATTCTGTCAGGTTGTCCAGGTCTTTGCGGGAAAAATTTGCACATCCCTTGGCGTTTATGGCTTTTACCGATCCGCCTTTGTCAATAATTGAATGAAAGACCTTAAAGCCGCAGCCACGAAGGGTTTCGGTTAAATCAATCAGTTCAAAACCAAAACGGGTATCCGGACGGTCAGTACCAAATCTGGCCATGGCCTCATCGTATTGCATTCGTTTAAATGGTGGCTCAAGCTCAATGCC
>JALXCX010000215.1 GCA_026990725.1 Desulfobulbaceae bacterium | reverse complement strand
ACACATCCCTAGCATAATCCCGAAAAATATCCCCTGCAGGAGTCAGGGCGACGGAGCGATTATCACGGATAAACAATGGCTCGCCAACCTCTTCCTCAATACGCTGGATGGTCCGGGTCAGGGCAGACGGAGTGATATTACAGATCCGGCTTGCCCGGCCAAAATGTAGATTTTCAGCAAGATGCGTGAAAAAACGAAGTTCCTGTATATCCATGGTCACACCAAAATATTGTTGCAGTATATGCAATACAATATGGCAAATAAATCACTTTACGCAACAAAAAAGCGAGGTATAATAGTATCACTTTGAAATTGTGTACAACATGGCATACCAGCCTTGCAGAGCTTTCAGGTGGCGGGTACACTTGAATTTCTGCTTTTGTGCTTTTTTCATAATCTAACCATCAAGGCTGGAGCAAATCGGCCAGCCACAACAAACGATGAAAGTTCTTAGCTGCAACACGATTGTTCAGGAAACAGCAGGACTTTCATATAAACCTGTCCCTTAACCCAAGGAGATCTTCCATGAGTAATTATTTTAACAGTCTGCCTCTTCGGCTGCAGCTTGCCGAGCTTGGCCGCTGCCGCTTTATGAGCGCCTCAGAATTTAACGGTGTCGAAGCGTTGAAAGGGAAAAAAATAGTCATTGTCGGCTGCGGCGCCCAAGGACTCAACCAGGGACTCAACCTGCGCGACAGTGGTCTGGACGTTTCCTACACACTGCGCGACGGGGCAATCTCCGATCAGCGTCAATCCTGGAAGAATGCCACAGAAAACAGCTTCAAGGTTGGCACCTATGAAGAGATGCTGCCCGATGCCGACCTGGTCATTAACCTCACGCCGGATAAACAGCATTCCAATGTTATCAAGGCGGTTATGCCCTTTATGAAGAAAGGTTCATGCCTCTCCTATTCCCATGGTTTCAACATTGTTGAAGAAGGTATGCAGGTTCGTGATGACATTACGGTTGTCATGGTCGCGCCCAAATCTCCGGGAACCGAAGTACGCGAAGAGTACAAACGTGGTTTCGGCGTCCCCACCCTGCTGGCCGTGCATCGGGAGAACGATCCTCAGGGTATTGGCTGGGACGTTGCCAAGGCCTATGCCGCCGGCACTGGCGGTGACCGGGCAGGCTGCCTTGAATCCTCTTTTGTTGCCGAAGTGAAATCTGATCTCATGGGCGAGCAGACCATTCTCTGCGGTATGCTCCAGACCGGCTCCCTGCTCTGCTTTGAAAAAATGATGGAAGAAGGCATGGACGCTGGCTACGCAGTCAAACTCATTCAGCATGGCTGGGAAACCATCACCGAAGCACTCAAACACGGCGGCATTACCAACATGATGGACCGGCTGTCCAATCCGGCAAAAATCAAGGCCAACGAGCTGTCTCTAGCCATGAAGCAGGTCCTTGAACCACTCTTTCACAAGCACATGGACGACATCATGTCCGGTGATTTTTCCAAAACCATGATGATTGACTGGGCCAATGACGATGCCCATCTTTTGCAATGGCGAAAAGAAACCGGCGAAACAGATTTTGAAAAAACAGAAGCAGCAGACGTGGAAATCAGTGAGCAGGAATACTTTGACAAGGGAATTTTGATGGTCGCCATGATCAAGACAGGCGTGGAACTGGCCTTTGACACCATGGTTTCAGCAGGTATCAAAGAGGAGTCTGCCTATTATGAATCTCTGCATGAAGTACCACTC
>JALXCX010000214.1 GCA_026990725.1 Desulfobulbaceae bacterium | reverse complement strand
TTTTGCAAGAGACCGGCTTTAAGCGAAAAAAGACGGAGACCTGTGGCCGTAAATTCTGAACCTGTACCTGCTCGTCGTGAGCTCCCCATACAGGAATCAGAGCCGTCTGAACCTGTCTCCGCAGCGTTGTTGCAGCAGGAAGAACGGGAACTCATTCAACAGCTTGAAATGAAACGTCGCAAGACCATGTCTGCCCTAGAAAGTGATGCGATCGGCGGAATTAAAATTTCCTGAATTGCTTTGAGTAGATGTCATATATTATAAAACCACCCCTCGTTCAGATGATGCAGGACGTACGGAGAAGCCTGCATCGCCTTCCAGAGCTTGCCCATAAGGAATATAACACGGCTGAACGTATTTGCCGTGAGTTGAGTCGGCTTGGTATTGATTTTCAAAAAGACGTCGCTGGAACAGGTATCCGTGCAGAGGTCGGTCGTGCAAATGGCCCCTGTATCGCCCTGCGGGCCGATATGGATGCTCTGCCTGTAACCGAGGAAACAGGGCTTTCTTTTTCCTCGGAAAACGTTGGTATTATGCATGCCTGTGGTCATGACGGTCATGTGGCCATGCTGCTTGGTGCTGCCGATCTTTTGCGGCAGAATATTTCCTGCGGCAGGGTGGTTTTCCTGTTTCAACCAGCCGAGGAGGCGGGTAATGGTGCCTCGGCAATGATTTCATCGGGCTGCCTTGAAAATGTCCGGATGATTTTCAGCGGCCATATTGATACCCATTACCCGGTGGGTACCTTTGTACTGGATAAAGGGTTGATCTGCTCGTATACCGACCCCTTTACGATCACTATCCAGGGACAGGGGGGGCATGCTGCTAAACCCCATGAGGCTCTAGATACTGTGGTCATTGGTTCTGGTTTGGTTATGAACTTACAGACTCTGGTTTCGCGCCATATTAACCCGGCCCACGCGGCTGTAGTCACTGTGGGGCATTTTTCTGCAGGGACTGTGCATAATGTCATTGCGGGCAAGGCTGTTCTTGAGGGAACGATTCGCAGCGGTGCTCCGGCGACGAGAGAGCAGATACTCATTGGACTCAGGCGGTTGATTGAGGGAACAGCGAAAATGAGTGGTTCGAAAATTGAGCTGACCCTGCATGACGGGCTGCCTGCTGTCATTAATGATGAACTTTCCTGTAAAACTGCCAGACAGGCGGCTCTTAGCGTAGTAGATGAGGAACAACTGGTTTCACAGGAATTTCCAAGTCTTGGCGGGGAGGATTTTGCTTTTTATCAGCAGCACATTCCCGGAACCATGATCCGGTTTGGCGCTGCTGCCAAAAAAACAGCAGGTCCTGCCCACTCCAGTACTTTTGATTTTGATGAACATGTTTTGCCTTATGGTGCTAACTGGCTGGCCGCAGTTGCAGAGAAGGGAATAGAGTATCTCCAGCAAACAGGTGGGGAAAATGGAAGGTCTCGTTTTTAGTCGGAGTAAGAATTACACTCTTGGAGTTGAGCTTGAGTTTCAAATCGTAGATCGGAAGACACTTAATCTTGTTCCACGGGCACAATCAATTCTGGCAACAATGCCAGCTGACAGCAGCAGAATTGCTCTTGAATTTCTTCAGTCGATCATTGAAATCCAAACAGGCATCTGCGGGAGTGTAACTGATGTTGCCCATGATCTCAGCCGGTCCATACATCTTGTAGAAGATGTTGCCTATGATCAAAAATCCATTCTTTATGCGGCCAGTCTTCATCCTTTTGCTGAGCCATTTGAGCAAAGGCTGTCTCCTGGAGACCGGTATGAAAGAATAATGCGGGAACTTCAGTATGTCGGTCGACAATTTATTTCCCAGGGACTGCATGTGCATGTGGGGATAGGGGATGGGGATAGAGCCGTTAAAGTTTGTGACATTATCCAGGCATACCTCCCAATTCTCCTTGCTCTAAGTTCTTCATCTCCTTATTTTCGTGGTGTAGATACTGGTTTCTCTTCATATAGAACCAAACTCTTTGAGGCGTTGCCTCTGGCTGGAATATTTGGCCACATTGGTGACTGGAAGGGATACCGAAAGGAGGTTTTTTTCCTTCGTAAAAGGAAAATTATTCAACAGGTCAAGGATTTGTGGTGGGATGTACGACCCAGCCCGGGATATGGCACAGTAGAAATTCGTATTTGTGACATGCCGGCTCGTTTCTCAGAGACTTTAGGGATAACGGCTGTGATTCAGGCTCTTGTCGCCTACATTGCAGAGAAAAAGTTTTCTTCCTCCAGGGTCAGTTTGCAACTCTTACGGAGTAATAAATGGCAGGCAGCCCGGCACGGTCTTGACGGCAGGTTTAATGACGGTTTGGGAATTTTGAGTAAACAGACACAGACTTTGCGTAATGCTGCGGCAGAACTTTTTTTAATTCTTGAGCCGCTAACAAAGCGTTTCCAAACGCAAAAGTACATTGATCCACTTCGAAACCTTCTTGATCGCGGCACTGGTGCTGAATTTCAACGTTTACTGGTCAGTCAGGGTAAATCTCATCAGGAGATGATTCACTGCCTGCGTAATGATTACTGGTTATGGTAAAAAATATTTATCCACGAGCTGTCGCTGCGACAGGACATGAGGCTGTGAGTCAGGCAGCGGCAGAGATGCTCAAATCCGGGGGCAATGCCTTTGACGCTGTTGTGGCAGCAGGATTTGCCGGCGCAATAGCAGAACAAACATTAACCAGCCTTGGCGGAGGTGGTTTTCTGCTGGCTCGAACAGCTGATAATCAAGAAGTTTTTTTTGATTTTTTTGTCGATACGCCAGGTCTTGGCCGAAAGGATACCGATGAGGAACCGCATTTTTTCCCAGTAGGTGTCGATTTTGGCGGTTCAATTCAGGAATTTAATATAGGCCTTGGCTCGGTGGCGGTTCCCGGTACTCTTAAAGGACTGCTTCATGTACACACAAGGCTTGGGCGGATGCCGTTGTTCGAGGTTCTTGAGCCGGCAGTCCGGCTCTGCAAGGGACATACGCTGAACGCATTTCAGGCAGGGTTTCTTCGTATGTTGTATCCTATTATGACGCTGACTGATACCGGAAAAAAGCTTTATGAACCTGAGGGGCATTATCTTGGTCAGGATGATACGCTGGCAATACCAGAAATGGCTGATTTTTTGAGCCAGCTTCCCGAGGATAGTGGAGAAAATTTTTACAGAGGTGATATTGCCCGCACAATTGACAGGGAAATGAAAGAAGGTGGAGGATTGTTGAGTTTTGAAGACCTGTCTTCTTTTAAAGTGATAGAACGAAAACCCTTGCAGGCCCATTATAAAGGGTACACCTTACTCACCGGACCTCCGCCGGCTCTTGGCGGGTCTTTGATCGCATTATCTCTTGCCTTACTGGAAAAAATGGACCCGTTGGATCGATGGGGATCTCCGGAACATGTTTTGCGGACTCTGGGTATGATGCAGGAGGTAGAACTTCTGCGTAAACAGGGAGTGTCAAATCCTGAAACGTTGGAGCGCTTTCTTGCCGGTCAGGAGTTTGGAGAGAGTATTGAGAATATTCGTCAGTTCAGCCGGGGCACAACGCATGTATCCATTGCAGATCGAGAAGGAAATATTGCTTCTATGACCTGTTCAAACGGTGAAGGATCGGGATATTTTGCACCAGGAACAGGCATTATGCTCAATAATATGATGGGCGAAGATGATCTGCATCCTGACGGCTTTCACTCCGCTCCTTCCGGGCAAAGAGTCGGTTCAATGATGTCCCCTTCTGCTCTGGTCAGGGATGATGAGGTGCAGCTTGTTTTTGGCAGTGGCGGTTCCAAAAGAATTCGCCCGGCACTGACCCAGGTATTAACGCAACTTATAGATTTTAAAAGAGATCTTGAAGCTGCGGTCCATGCTCCTCGGCTTCATTGGGACGGTGAGGTCATGCAGGTCGAACCGGGTTTTTCAAAAAAGAGTCTGGACGCATTATCGAAACAGGTTCCGGTCAAGGTCTGGGATGATAAGAATGTATATTTTGGTGGGGTCCATTCCGTGGTTCCAGGAAAACATGGCGTTGGAGACCCGCGTAGAGGCGGATCTACGGTGGTGGTCGAAGAGTGAGTATCTATATTCTTAAAAGAATTCTGCTCATGATACCAACCCTGGTAGGTGTCATGTTTATAACCTTTGTTATTACGCAATTTGTTCCGGGCGGGCCTGTCGAAAAAATGATGGCGACCATCGAAGGACACGGAGCGAATGGCGAGGCAACCAGCGGAGGTACAGGTCTTTACCAGGGAAAACAGGGCCTGGATCCTCAGAGGATTGAACAGCTAAAAAAATTGTATGGATTTGACAAACCACCTTTACAGCGATTTGTCAGCATGATGAGCTCTTATCTGGTCTTTGATTTTGGTGATTCATATTACCATCATCAAAAAGTTGCTGATCTGGTTATTTCCAAACTCCCGGTTTCAATGTCACTTGGTTTGTGGTCATTTCTGATTGTCTATTCTGTCTGTATTCCCCTTGGGATTCGTAAAGCAATTCTTGACGGTTCACGTTTTGATGTTTTTTCAAGCACTGTTATTCTTATTGGGTATGCTATTCCCGGCTTTGTGTTGGGGATAGTCTTGATTGTGCTTTTTGGCGGGGGAAGTTTCTGGAGTGTTTTTCCATTACGAGGCTTGGTTTCTGATAACTGGCATGAAATGACGTTGTTGTCAAAGATTTTAGATTACCTCTGGCACATGGTCTTGCCGATAACAGCCTCAACCGTGAGCAGTCTCGCTGTAATGACACTTTTGACCAAGAATTCTTTTCTGGAGGAAATTCGTAAGCAGTATGTGATGACAGCCAGAGCCAAAGGGCTGAGCGATACGCAGGTTTTGTATAAACATGTTTTTCGTAATGCTATTATCCCCATTATTACAGGTTTTCCAGGTCAATTTATTACGGCCTTCTTTACAGGGAGTTTGTTGATTGAAACGATTTTTTCGTTGGATGGAATGGGACTTCTGGCGTATGAATCGGTGCTTAATCGTGATTATCCTGTCGTTTTGGGTACATTATATTTTTTTACAATTATCGGTCTGGTTTCGAGATTACTCTCAGATTTAAGCTATGTCTGGGTTGATCCGAGAATAAGTTTTGAGGGACATCAGTAGCATGGCCGTCCAACAAAGAAAAGATTCCCTGGCCAGACGCAGGTGGCAATGTTTCAGGAAGAATAAGCGAGGCTACTACAGTTTGATACTTTTCATTCTGTTTTTTGGTATTTCATTGTTTGCTGAACTGGTCAGTAATGATAAACCGTTTTTTATTGACTACCAGGGGCATTATTATTTTCCGTTGCTTAAGGTATATCCGGAAACGGTCTTTGGCGGGGATTTTGAGACTGAAACTGATTATCTTGACCCATATATTCTTAAAAAAATAACAACAGGTGGAAACAAAGTTTATTTCCCCCCAAATCCTCATAGTTATAACTCCATAAATTTTGAAATCGACAGACCGGTTCCCTCTCCACCCTCGGCAGATAATTATCTCGGTACAGACGATCGGGGGAGGGATGTTCTGGCCAGACTTATTTATGGCTTTCGACTTTCAATACTCTTTGGGTTTGCCTTGACCTTTATCGGAACGGTTATCGGCATTGCGGCAGGAGCTGTTCAAGGATATTTTGGAGGTAAAATAGATCTTTTTTTTCAGAGATTTATTGAAGTTTGGGGAGCTATGCCGGAACTGTATCTTCTCATTATTTTTGCTTCAATCTTTAAGCCAAGTGTTCTCTTGCTTCTTATTTTACTCTCTTTGTTTGGCTGGCTGGGATTATCTGACTACGTGCGTGCCGAATTTCTTAAAGGGCGGAACATGGAGTATGTGAAAGCGGCAAAGGCTCTTGGGGTAGGGAATGTTACAATCATGTACAGGCACCTGCTGCCAAATGGTATGACTCCGGTTATAACATTTCTGCCATTTAGAATGTCCGGTTCAATCCTGGCCCTGACAAGTCTTGATTTTCTGGGACTTGGAGTACCGCCGTCTACGCCCAGCCTGGGAGAGCTGCTCGCACAGGGAAAGGCAAATATAGATGCCTGGTGGCTTTCTCTGTCAACTTTTGTTGTTCTTGTCGGTACGCTTATCTTGCTTATCTTTATCGGTGAGGCGTTGCGTGAGGCTTTTGA
>JALXCX010000213.1 GCA_026990725.1 Desulfobulbaceae bacterium | reverse complement strand
TTTTTCCTGGCAAGCCCTGATAGCTTATTTGATGAACGAGTCCAAAACCAGGTGTCGCGGATTTGATTGATCAGCAGGCTCAACCATGCGCCACCAGTAAATAAATAACCAGCAGAAAGATAGCGACCATGGTACTGGTTTCAACCCAGTTGACCTTGCCATCGTCCTGCACCGCTTTCCAGAGTACAAGCATGGAGGGAAATCCCAGTAAAATGGCACTGGTGGTGTGAATATCGATAGGGATGACGCCTCCGGCATTGTCCACGGCTGGTATAATACCGGTTTGGGTAAAGGCTGCCAGCATGATCATGGCAATGGGAAGCACCAGGAAGGGAACCTGTGTGATTGCACCGGAGGCATTGGCCATGGCAATATTATATTTTTTCTGAACATGGGCAGTGCCGATCATGACAAAGGCACCGGAGGCCGAAAACAGACTTAAGATGATGGCGCCGAACATTTCAGAGTAACCAGAATTTGCCAACCGCTCCACCAGAGCTCCGGCAAATTCACCAACTGAATGGCCACCGATAACTGAAGCCACCAGGCCGGCCACACTAAAAGCAATAATGGCTGCAATCGGCATCTGAACCAAATCATCAGCCTGTTCAACTGGAACATCCTCGTCGGAAGCAGATTGGTGTTTGCCGGAAAATCGTTTTACCAAACGCGTGACGGCTACCGCCTGGATGAGCAACAAGACCGTTCCGAAGAAATAGAGGTCTGTCGTGTTGAGAGCGGGATTAACCGTACCCCGGACAGCGAATGCTTTCATCAGCAACATGATCATACCGAGGCTGAAAAATACGCCACCGGCGGCAGCGTACAAATCGGTGCTCAGTCCTACCAATGGCTTGGGCAGGTTCGCGTTCCCCTCAACATCCCGGGGTAGCGCTCCACAGTAGAGACCAAAGGCCGCCGCGCCCACATGCAGTGTCAGCACCGTAACGATGAAGCCCACCCTTGGGGTCGCAATCAAAACAAACGCAAGCATAACCAGCTCAGGTATATTACTTGAGAGTCCCGCCATGGTGCCGGCGACAAAAGAATTCATCTTCTTGCGTCGGGCGTAGCCATCAACTGCCTTGATCATCATCTCAGAGGAGGCAAACACGACAAGAAGGCCGCCAACCCCCAGAATACCAGCAGACAACATCCCTCTACCATTGATTAGAAAATCAGCTATGGCAATCAGACCGAGCCCTAAAATCAATACCCATAGCCATTGTTTGCCTTCATGTTTTTCTTCAGACATTTATAAAAACCTGTAATTATAAAAAATTGATCTCTGTACCATATCTATTTTCACCAGTTGCATTCTCGTATGCATACCTGAAATTCTTCTTTTTTCAAAGCGACAGATAGCATTTTTTTCTAAAATATCAACATAATATGGGGACATAATACTCTTTTAGCTTATACCGCTAAGCGGTTTGAATGAAAACAATATTATTTCCCAGAAATACCGATCATTATCGTACTGCTGGGGGTAGGTAAAGATAGGGGGTACTGTCATCGACAATGTACCGCGCTCAGGTGCCCAGTGCCGTAGGTGCCTTGATCATAGCAGTAAAGGAAATTCTGAGACGTATCTAGCCTGCATTTCTCATTAAGTAGTTGTTTGTTATGATTTCAACCTTGAGATTGGCAAGATGAAATTAATCCGTTTTTTTAATCCTCAAAAGCAGTAATCCTCCACATTTTAGGCCATGGTTGC
>JALXCX010000212.1 GCA_026990725.1 Desulfobulbaceae bacterium | reverse complement strand
GGACTTTTCAGATCGCCAATATGCTGGCTCAAAAACACTTCATCCTGACGGGAAAGGGCAAAACAATTTTTCAGTTCTGCACCACAGGCAAGAATATCAGCAGCAACCCCGGCCACCGTCACAGGGCCGGGGACATACCCCCGTGACCGCCGGATAAGCTGCTGCCGCCCCCTGACCACCCGGGCCACCGAATCATCCACCCTGGTAACAATATCCCGGTTATGGATCAAAAAATAATCAGCCACTGCACCGAGCCGAGTAAGGGAGTCAGTGGTGGTTCTGCAGAGCGGCTCACCCGTGGGATTGCCGGAAGTCATGACCAGATACTCCGGGCAATCGGGCATGGTAAAAAGCAGATAATGCAAAGGCGTATAGGGCAGCATGACCCCGACCTCCCCTATACCAGGGGAAATATGTTTACTCAACCTGCTCTCTTGCCGCCTGGACACGAGCAGTATCGGGGCCATCACCGAGGCAATAAGCCGCTCTTCTTTTTCAGAGAACTCGCCAACCTCCCGGGCACGCTCGATTGAGGCGGCCATGAGCGCCAGCGGCTTGCCATACCTGTTTTTTCTTTTGCGGAGAAGCTCAACAGCTGCGTCACTGCAGCCATCCGCCACAAGATGAAACCCGCCCAGCCCTTTTATGGCAACAATTTTCCCCTGCCCAAGCGCACTGGCACACAAGCTCAAACACTCGTTATTCTCCCGCGATATTTCCTCTCCTGATTCGGCCAGCCAGCTCAGTGTCGGCCCGCAATCCGGGCACCCGTTTGGCTGGGCATGAAACCGGCGATCAGCGGGATTGTGATATTCTTCCTCGCAGGCCGTACACATCGCAAACTCTGCCATGGATGTCCGGGGACGGTCATAGGGCATCTGCCGGATAATAGTCAGCCGGGGGCCACAGTTGGTGCAGTTGGTAAAGGGATAGAGAAAACGACGATTCCTCGGAGAAAAGATATCATCCCGGCAATCCGGACAGGTGGCGCTGTCAGGAGCAATAAATGTGGCATTTACCCCGGAAACACTTGGGCGGATGGTAAAATCCGGCACATCGACCACGGATTCGTGAGCAGCAACATGCACGGCATCCACTTGGGCAAGAGGCGGCGGGTTTTCCTGGAGAACGCTGATAAAACGCTCAAGGACAGACTGCGTCCCGACAAGAACAATCTCCACCCCCTGGGCATTATTGACCACCCAGCCTCGTAATGCAAGCTGTTGGGCCAATCCATAGACAAAAGGACGAAACCCCACGCCCTGAACAACACCCTGCACCGAAACGATGACTGTTTTGTCCATGCTCATTTTTAAAACTTCGTTGTTGCATCAAGGGGCTTGCTTGCCATCTTTTTAACTTACCTCACTTAGGCCCTGTTCTCCACGGATTATGCAAAAAAATATTTCCCGAGTCAGTCGATTCCGGCAGCCAGGAGCAAGACAGAAACAAAAAAAACTGCTGGGAGCCGGAGCCCCCGAGTTCTGCTGTTTTTTTCAACAATTCATGGTAGAAGGGGGTTAAGCTATGCCTTACAATTAAATCCCTATCAAAAAACAGGGAATACGGAGAACCGTTTGCATTGGCCTGCAGGAGAGGCGTAATCCCCTTAATTATTGAGTCTCTCCCGCCTCATTTTTACGCCAGGATCCAGGAATGAAACAAGTGCAATATGCGCAGTATGGTTCAAAAACAAAATGTAAAACCATTTACCTTGTTGC
>JALXCX010000211.1 GCA_026990725.1 Desulfobulbaceae bacterium | reverse complement strand
TGCATCCACGTACGGCCAAGAAACTTGAACAATTCAGCCTGACACTTCCCCCGTCTGTCCTGGCCATTGATCCTGTCGGTTACCTGGACATGGTAATGCTTGAAAAAAAGGCAAGGCTCATTGTTACCGATTCCGGAGGGGTACAAAAGGAAGCATTTTTACACAAAGTTCCCTGCATAACCTGCCGACAGGGAACAGAATGGGTTGAACTGGTGGAAGCGGGTGTGAATAAACTTGTGGAACCTGAAGAACTAGGTAAAATTCTCGCATCACACCAAACTTATACTTCCATGAACTTTCTCGGAAATCTTGATCTCTATGGAGATGGAAATTCTGCCGGGAAAATAATTGACATCCTTGTACAGGAAACTTGATGAAACAGGTTTTAATTGCATCATTTTACTTCCCTCCATATGCGGGAATCTCTTGGGTAAGGGCTTTCAAGTTCTGTAAATTTCTTCCTGAATACGGCTGGACGCCTTGGGTACTAACCGTAGACAAACGCTACTATGGCAGCAAGACAACCAACAGACCCCCAAATCTTGAGTTCTTCAAGCAATCCAGATTACCCTATATTCCAGTTCCTGCAGCCAAAACATTTGCTTCCCTTCTCTACCCCCTTTACCTTTTACTCTTTGTCCTTAAAAACAGAAGTCAGCTTGATGCTGTCCTTATGATAGGAAGCCCTTACCACCCTTTTCTCTTAACGCCCATCTTCCGAAGGCTTTTGCGGTTGCCTACTTTGTTGGATTTCAGAGATGCCTGGAGCTACAATTTTGGATTTGACGGTGAACAGGCCAGCGACACTTCGCTGCTAACAAAATTGAAGAATAATTTTTTTTTAAAAATCGAACAAATTTCTCTCCAACACGCGTCAGTTGCAACTTTTGCCACCTCGACCCTGCGAGATGAATACGCCAGCCTGATCCCTGACTACCAGAACAAATATCATGCCATTTTCAATGGTTACGATGAAGATGATTTCCGCGATATCACTCCAGTTTCAGTCACAAAAAACAAAACAATTGTCCTTGCAGGCAAATTTCATATATATACCCCTGCAATTGTCAGCTATTTTTTTGAAATACTCCGCGATATTCCGGAGCTGACTTTTCTTTACATTGGAGAGGAAAACAAAACTATTGAATCAATAGTGAGAAAACTAAATGTCAATGACCAGGTTATCAGTATGGACTACCAACCTTATGACCAAGTACTGCGACTTATCGCAGGGAGTGATTATTGCCTCCTGACGACCGGATTAGTCAACGGCATGGGGACAAAAATCTTTGACTATCTTGCACTGGGGAAACCGACACTGTGTCTTGTTCCTCAAGGTTCCATTATAACAAGTCAATTTTCCAAAACCCCTGGAATTGTAATTTCAGAAGCTCCACATTCCAAAGAACGTATAAAAAACGGAATCAATGAACTGTTATCAACAGGCCATAGTTCAATGAAAGGACAAGCCAAACAATTTACCAGAAAAAAGGCGGCCGAAAAACTCGCTATCCTTTTAGACAATGCAATGCACTGAAATGAAGCACGTCTCCATCTGCAAAATGGACGGACCCTAAAAATAAAAATTCAACTCGGCAGGTGTCAACCTCCTTACTTATGAATATCATCAGCCCTATGGCCACAGGCAACGGAGCCTATGTTATTCACAAAATACTGGCAAAGAATATCTCCGGCTATGATGTCTGTGGGTACAATCCATAC
>JALXCX010000210.1 GCA_026990725.1 Desulfobulbaceae bacterium | reverse complement strand
GGTGATGTGTCGGGGCATCATAAAGGACAGACTGTAACTGCCCAATACTCAATTCCATTTGGCGGCGACACCTGGGGCGTTGAGGCTGTGTTAGGGCTTAACTGGCAATCGGAAAAGATGGTTGATTATTATTATGGCGTACGACACTCAGAAGTAAGAGCTAACCGGTCTTATTATGAGGGGAAATCCACCTTTTCTCCATCCGTCGGCCTGAATGGGGCGGTTGAAATTTATGACGATGTTACCCTCGAGGGGGGAGTCAATGTTGAGTTCCTGGGCAGCGGCATAACCGACAGCCCACTGATTGACGACGACTATGTCCTGTCGGCATCTCTGAGTTTAAGTTATTCTTTCTAGTCGGAGATAACCGGGCATGAGATATTCCACTGCTCAAATCTGTTATCGATTCATGTTGTGTTTGTTGCTGAATACGGATTGATCCCTTGCTGCTTGAAGGAGCAGGCACTTGCCGACAATTTTCAAAAGAGTCAAGCCATTCTAAACCCGAAAGCTTTCATAGGTGCTTCCCTGGTAAAAACGGTGAAGCAACTGGTTTCACCAGTCGGGATATTCTAACTATCTGATGCCCCGTCATCCTTGATCTGATGCTGTGGATACCATTGCTAGCCATCAATGGTATCCTTGTTTTTTTAATTCTAAATCTGACACCTAATCGGGTGAACTATTTTCCGCAAATACGCGTAAATAATTCTTCCTGACGGCTATCGACCTGCATATCCATTTTATTTATTCTCTCCTTTAAAAAAGCTCACAAGACTTTTTTACATGCAGGGCATTGTTTTTCTTGTTGTTGGTTTCTGGCAGCTTTATAATGAAAGTATTCTTGAACTACCAACGAAGGCGTTTGATCCGTCCTCAAGGGTTTATGCCGTTTGCTGATTCTACAGAAAAACATTTCCGTTTTGGATAATTATTGATGAAGCCCTCCTCCACGAGTTTTGCCTCCTCTCCCCGTTCTCATATATCGAAAACGCTGATAAATGACCGGGTTAGACGGGAGTTGATCCAGCTCCTTTTTGCCAGGTCGCTCACACCCAATTTTTTTGTTATTACCGGTAGTCTGGTCATTATTTTTCTGCTCCGTTCAGTGGTGCCGACTCAATATCTTCTGGCGTGGTTTGCCCTGATGATTTTTTTGTCAATCTGCCGAATTGCGGTCTATCTTCTGTTTAAACACTACGGTAATTCCTCTAAACAAATAAACCGTTTAGTTACCCTCTACCTGATTTTCACCGGGCTACTCGGCATTTCCTGGAGCCTTCTGGCCTGCCTGCCCAACATTATGACCAACCTGCATGCGGCAATCTTTGTTACCTTTATCATGGTCGGCACTATTTTTATTGCTTCCACAGCACTCTGCATGAACCAGCTGGCTCTTGTGCTCTACATATCGCCATTTCCTGTAATGCTCTTTTTCAGGATGTTTAACTCCCCTCTTCCAGGATTTGACAGATACGCAATCATGATCATGGTCTTCTGGCCATTCACCCTCTGGATCAGTCAACAGCAGCACCGGGCACTAGTTAACAGCCTGATTTTACAATGCACCAATGAAGAACTGATTAACCAGCTCGAATCAGCAGTAAAAAATGAAAAAAAGGCCAACAAATCAAAAAGTGATTTTCTGGCCAACATGAGTCATGAAATCCGCACCCCCATGAACTCTATTATCGGCCGAACCCGCCTGGCCCTTGAGGATGACATGAACCCGGAAATGCGATCTCACTTGAAGATGATTTCCAACTCTTCAGAAAACCTTTTATCCCTGATCAATGATATTCTTGATTTCTCTAAAATAGAGGCTGGAGAACTAAAAATTGACAAACGCCCATTTGATCTCCAGGCCACAATTAAGGCCTGCATAAAAACCGTCCGTGTAATTTTAGAAAATAGGACGAACAAAGTCGTATTGTCCTCCACTCTGGCACCTGACCTGCCTCAGGCAATAATTGGTGACCCTCTGAGACTGCGGCAAATTCTACTTAATTTATTGAGTAACAGTATTAAATTTACAGAAAAAGGAAGCATCTCACTTCTGGTTGATTGCCACAATGGCAAAGATGACGCGCTGAATCTGCGTTTTCAACTGCAGGACACAGGTATCGGCATTGCCGCTGAAAACCTTGAACACATCTTTAATAAATTTGCCCAGGAAGATACCAGTTCTACCAGAAAATTTTCCGGAACAGGTCTGGGGCTGGCTATTTGCAGACAACTGTGTCAGTTGATGGGAGGTGACATACAGGTTGTCAGCACTCTGGGCAAGGGCAGTACTTTTACCTTTACTATTCCTGTGCATATTTGCGACCCTGCTGATCTCCCCAAACAACAACCGCAGGTACTTGACAACCACAAAGCGCTTCCCCCTCTCAATATTCTGCTGGTCGAGGATAATCCGGCCAACCTGGTTCTGGCTCGCATGATTCTAAAAAAGAATAACCACTCCATTATTGAAGCAAATGACGGCCTCAAAGCCCTGGAGGTTCTGGCCTGTAATAAACAACGATTTGATGTGATACTGATGGATGTTCAGATGCCTGAGATGGACGGTCTAACAACAACCCGGATCATCCGTGCGGCCGAGACGGGAGCCCCTGTCAAGGGGATAAACAATACGCTGGCCACGAAACTAATCCGGGTTCTGGGCGGGCGGCATTTGCCGGTGATTGCCGTAACAGCCAACGCCATGAGTGATGACAATAAAGAATGTCTGGCCGCCGGCATGGATGATTATCTGACCAAGCCTTTTATACCTGAAAATTTCACTGCGGTCTTCGGCAAACTGGCAGCAAATTATTACCAATCATAATTCAAAAAAACCATCTTCCTCATCCACACATTGACAAAACTTAAAAACCCGCAGTCCAAGCCACCCGGCAGCCATCTGCATGGTAAGAAGTTTCATCCCGGACACAACTCGCCTGCCCCTTATCAGGAATCAGACAACGCAAATTCTTTCACGATCCACCTGCGGTAGTCGAGCTATCATGTCCTGCAAAATTTCGTCATCAGACAGCCAATCTTGAAGATTTTCCAGCATAACCCGGGCATATTCAGACTCTTCTCCCCGTGTTAAACGATAAATAATCCAGGAGCCCTCCTTGTTAAAATCAACAAGACCGGCTTCTTCCAATATTCTCATATGCTTGGAAACTGTTGATTGGGCCAGGCCGACAAGATTCTGCAGTTCGCAAACACAGAGTGGCTTGTGTTCAAGTATTTTTATAAGCCTGACCCGACTGGGGTCAGACAGGGCCTTCATAACACGAATAAAACGTTTCATTTCTCACACCTTCTCTTCATATCGTCATAAGTCGATATAAAAACATGTAAACCGTTCCTTGTTTAATGTCAAGAACGGGAATGAAGTCCAACGGGATGCTCCTGCAATGTTGAGATGAAAGTCCCACTGTCTCCTGATCTACCGTGCTGCTGCAATCTTTCGTTGTTTGTTGAGGTTGGTAAACTTAGTCAGTGTCTGTCCAGAAATCGGGCAAAAAGGCTATTTTTGGACAGACACTAGTCAGCTATGCTGGACAGATTGAGCCTGAAAATATTTTATCCACAAAACCATGTCTACGCATGGACAAAAGTGATAATTAGACTTATTCTTTTCAGAAAATGACTTATTACGCTAAACTAAACTGCAGTAAATGGACGTACCAAAAAAGAATATGCTTCAAGGGGCAGTATTTTGGAGCCAAAACAATCCACATTCCATGTTTCTCCGGCCTGATAAATACCGTGTATAGGCTTCATTTTTCTGTAACTGTTCAGCCGCACCCCATAGTGCGCCGATCAGGCCGTCTCACATAGACGGGCTATAGTTCGTTGGCCTGCTTACCGTACTATGGAGCACATCTGAACAGTTACAGGCCACAGGTTTTACCAGCATTGTGCTGATACCTGAATAGTTACATTTTGCTTAAGGGAAAAGACGATGACCAAACAAAAACCAATGACAAACTCCCCGCCTCTGGCACTGTCTGATCAGGATATTTATGATGCCATGAAGGAAATACCAGGCTATCTGGACATTACCCCCGGTGACTTTAAAGACCTGTACCTCGTCGTTTACCAACAGGCTATCCAAAAAATAGTCGAATCGGTAAAAGCATCTGATATTATGACCAGAGAAGTGGTGACAGCGCCGCCTTCAATGTCTATCCAGGATGCTGCAGATTTGCTGGCCGCCCAAAAGGTTTCCGGTGTCCCGGTGGTGGATGATCGCGACCAGGTTATAGGGGTCTTGTCTGAAAGAGACATTCTTACCAGGATGGCTGGAAGTGAGGAAAACTCATTTATGGATGTGGTGGCCCAGTGCCTAAAGGCAAAAGGCTGTGCCGCACAGGCAATCCGGGATCAACATGTTCATGATGTCATGACCTCACCGGCCGTGACAGTACCCGCCACTGCAAATTTACAGGAAATACGCTCTCTGCTGAAAGAAAAAGGAATAAACCGGGTGCCAGTTGTTGACGCACAAGGCCTTCTGGTCGGCATTGTTTCCAGAGAAGATATTGTCCATAACTCACTTATTGGCGATTTTTCATAAAAAAAATTGTCCCCAAATTATTTTCCACGGATTAATCATGCAAAACTATTTTAACAAGATGAAAGGATCGACCAAGAGTCCACCCCGAGTTAGTCTTTCGGAAATTTTCTGGTCATGGATAGGTGCTTTCCTGGGAATATCTGCTGTTGCAGCGCTCAATTATAACCTGCTTGCAGAAACGGATCTAGTCATGATCATCGGCTCATTCGGTGCTTCGGCTGTTCTTATTTACGGGGCAATCAAAAGCCCGCTGGCCCAACCCAGAAATCTGATGGGCGGTCATATTATCTCGGGGATTATCGGAGTCTTTTTTTATCACCTTCTCAGTGGCCACATGTGGCTGGCATCATCGATGAGTGTTGCCACAGCCATTGCCGTTATGCACGCCACCAAAACCCTGCATCCACCTGGAGGGGCAACAGCCCTTATTGCCGTCATTGGAAGCCAGAAAGTTCACGCACTTGGCTACCTGTATGCCCTGATACCAGCCGGACTTGGTGCCTTTGTCATGCTTATTGTTGCCCTGCTGGTTAACAACATCCCTAAAACAAGAAGGTACCCTGAATTCTGGTTTTAAAAGATTGCTCATTATTCAAACATTTTTTGTCCCGCCGATTACTGAGCACACCTGCCAGTAATCGGCGGCCTCACTTCTTGTATTATTGTAAAGGCCCTCTGCAAACAAAGAATCAAATATTGCGGGTCGTGTTTTTCCAATACTTGTCATGATATACCAGGGCACATATGACCTTTCTTCTCTTGCAAGATAAATAGTATCATGTCCCCGTGTTTATGGTCGATCCGACATGAAATGGCAAGAACCGTGGAAGACATTCTTGCCAGACGGCAAAGAGCTTTATTTCTTGATGCCCGGGCTGCTATTGACATGGCACCGACAGTGGCGGCAATACTGGCTGACGAACTGGGCAGAAATGATGCCTGGCAAAGGGACCAGGTAGAGGAATTTACCGCACTTGCCAAGGGCTATTTCCTGGAAGACTGTACCCTTTTAAACAACTGATCAACTCCTTCCAAAACACGCAGAAGAATAAATGCAAACAATACAAAAACATGAAAATACGGAAAAACAAAAACCGTGCGGCTGATTATTCATAACCTTCGCATTCCTCTGGAACAGGACAAGATACAAACGTATCTGCAAAAGGCTTCGGCCAGGTTGGCCCTTGCTGCCGGTCAGATAACTGTTGTAAAAATTCTTGGCAAAGCGCTTGATCTGAAAGACAGGAGCCAGTTTTATTATATCCTGTCGCTGGCCGTGGAGGTTCCGGAAGACTACCCCAACAAACAGGGATTCACCTGCTACACAGAACCTTGCCCAAGGTATACAAAAATACAAAAAAACACCCGGCCCATTGTAATCGGTTTTGGGCCTGCCGGGATGTTTGCCGCCCTGGAACTGCTTCAATACGGGCTCAAACCACTTATCTTTGAGCGGGGAAAAACAATTGAAGAGCGCTCTGTTGATGTGGAGCATTTTATAACAGAGCGCAGGCTCAACCCGGAGTCCAACATCCAGTTTGGCGAGGGTGGTGCAGGCTCCTACTCGG
>JALXCX010000209.1 GCA_026990725.1 Desulfobulbaceae bacterium | reverse complement strand
CCGGACCAGCCTCCTCTTGACAAATTCTCTACCTTCTGCATTCCTTCCCGTTTTTTCTACAATCAACAGGCTTTCCCTGTATTTTTCGTGTCCCCTATCCGCTTTGCCTCAGATAATAAAATTTTGCTGCAATCAACACGAAAAACTTTAAAAGATACTTTACCAACAACCTGTTTTCTACAAAATACAATTTCAATTATTGATCAATACGCAGGACGAGACAAACAGTACGTATTATTCCTTGCCTCTTTCTTAAAAATAAACCTGACACAGAAAAAATAACCTCGATCGCATCCGCATAATTCTACCAGATTGTACATTTCTTTCAAGAAGTTATCGAGACAACAGCCTTTTTTCTCTGATTACATTCATTTTTTCCTTTAACAAACTCTCTACAAGAGCAAAATCTCCAGATCGCTGGGCTTCATGAATCTGTTTTTGCAGACTTGCTCCATCCCGTTGTCTAAGAGCGGATTTAATCCAAAGCAACAGCTCATCGCAAAGTGCTTTTCCCCGTTCCCCATCTTCATCGCCCGCCCCTGCCCCCCTCATCAGCAGATCAGCAACATATTGACGGTCCTTTTCTCCAGGAAGAAGTGAAAGCAGCTGTTCCGGGGCAACCGGACCCATTTTACCCAGTTGCTCCAGGGAGTGAACAAGCTCCTGGAGTGCCGGTTCTGTAACGACCTTTGCCAGACCTCCTTTCTGCAATTCCTGAAGAAACTCAGGATAGAGCACAAGAAAATCAACAAGCTGTCGTTGTTTTCTGGGTAATTGCTGAAAAGAGCGGCTGCTTTCTCCAACATCCTGCCTTTCAGCTTGAAAAGACCGGACGGGCCCGCTCAAGAAACGGGCCGGAGAGACCCCCAGCTTTTCACTGAAATGGGCCACCATCAGATCTTTCTGGCCTGGATCAGAGGCCTCTTGGACAAGCGCAGCAAGCTCTTGCATAATCAGACTTTTTCCGGAAAGTGTCAGGCCAAACTCTTCAACCAGTGCCTCAAAAACAAATTCCGCCAGAGGCTTGGCCCTCTCGACCAGATCTGTAATCCCCGTGGCTCCTTTTTCCCGAACCAGAGAATCCGGATCGTGGCCATGAGGCAGGAGGGCCACCTTCCCCTCAACCTGTTCCGCAAGAAAAAACGGTATGGACCTTCTTGCCGCCTTCAAACCGGCAGAATCACCGTCGAACAACAGGACGACTTCGTCACAATAACCGCGCAAGGATTTGATGTGCTGGCGGGTCAGCGCTGTTCCCAACGGAGCAACCACGTTGTCTATACCGTGAACCGCCAACAACAGCAGGTCAAAATTACCCTCAACAACAAGAGCTCTGCGGCTCTTGCGAATGACCTCACGATGCTGATGAAGGCCAAAGAGCAAGCGGCTCTTATCAAAAATCATGGATTCCGGAGAATTCATATATTTTGGTTTCCCTTCACCCAAAATACGCCCACCAAAGGCAACCACCCGGCCACTCATGTCAAAGATAGGGAAGAGCACCCTATCCCGAAAACGATCGTAATAGCCGCCGTTATCTTTTTTTACGGCAAGCCCGGCCTGTTCGATTAAAACGGTTGAGAATTTCTTGGACTGCAGACGGGATGTAATAAATTTCCAGCCGCCGACATCCGGGTCCGGAGCGTAGCCCAACTGATATTTTATGATAATTTCATCGGGTACCCCTCTTTGCCGCAAATACTCTCGGGCGGATTCACCATTCTCTGAGGAAAGCAAATAATCCTGATAAATTGTAGATGCCGACTTATTTATCCGATACAGCTGATCCCTTTTCTGCATCCTGGCCCGGTCGGCATCACTCATCTTCCGTTCCGGCAGGTCTACGTGATAGCGCCCAGCTAAATCCTTCAGGGCATCAGGAAACGTGAGGTGGTGATATTTCATCATAAAAGAAAATACATCACCAGACTCTCCACAACCAAAGCAATGGAAGAACTGTCCCTGCGGATTCACAGAAAACGAGGCCGTTTTCTCGGCATGAAAAGGGCAGAGCCCGGTAAACCGGCTGCCGGCTTTTTTCAACTCGACACACTCTCCGATCACCTGAACGATGTCGGCAGCTTCACGGATTCTGTTTTTTATTTCGTCGCGCTGATCAATGAGGGTCATAGTTGATACTTCCTGCCATTTCGATAGGCAAAAAAAACTGAATGGAGTACACTTGAATTAAAATGTTTAGCTTGCCGGGTCACTTGAAAAACTGGATTTTTCTTTCAAAAACAAGGTGTAGCGAAAACATACAATACAGCATACTAACCACATGCTGCCATTTTCTTGTATACTTTGACACGTGCTCTCTCTGAAATATTTTTGCAAGAGAGCCTGAATTCCACATAGATTATTCCTGCCACGTAGCGAACCACCGGGGAGAGGGAGAAAATTACCATGATGCAGGACATTGACCAAATGCTCTCCATAGAAGTGAAAAAAGAAATCGCTGATCGCTATTTCGGTTTTCGCAAACTCATTGAAGACGATATTCAGGCGTATGATGACATGGTGCTTGCCTCTTTCCGTCGCCTGGAACAAAAAATAGGGTTTGATCTGGTCAGGCTTTACATACTACTGAAAGACAGCCAGCTTATCCATGATTTTTTCAAGTTAACAGGTCTGGACGAACGATTATTTTTTGATCCGTACATAACAGAATCTCCCACTATTCGTAAAAGAGTTCTTACCGGGCGCACAGTTCACGGTCTTACCAGGATCAGTCGGTTTCGCAACATGATTTTTGATACCTACGAAGAACTTGAACAAAATATTGCCGAATATCAACTCAACCTGGAAGAACTCCAGGAAGAACAGGAAACAATCAGCGAGGAGATCAAACTTTTTTACAAAAAAAATGACCTGGGCATAATCATGGGCTTTCTGCGCGGACTTGGCGGTGCGGGTAATATTAAATCCGGCCCCATGGAGGGCGGGTTACAACCAAAGACCGGAGAAAGCCTGGAACAAAAGATGCGGGTTCATCCACCGCCACCAGTTGAGAAAATCCTTCCGCAAATACCAAATATTCCGCCGCTGAAAAATATTAAACCTGCGCTGAAGCCTCTTGTCGACAAAGCATTTGAACGGCAAGGGGAACCTGAAATGCGGTCCATTGTTCATCCATGAATCAGGACGCCTTTTTTTCCTCACCTCTTCTTTCTTCTCTGGCTGTATTTGGCGGACTGATTCTGCTGGTAGGCGGTGGTGAAACTTTAGTCAGCGGTGCCACCAGTCTTGCCCGAAGATGGGGGATGAGTCCACTCGTCATAGGCCTGACCATAGTGGCCTTTGGCACGTCTGTTCCTGAGCTTTTTGTCAGTCTTACAGCCTCTTTGCAGAATCATCCGGACATCATGATCGGCAATGTGGTTGGTTCAAACATTGCCAACATCGGGCTTATTCTTGGCATTTCAGGCTTAATCATGCCGCTGAAGCTCCCCCTGCGCGAGGTCTGGACGGAACTTCTGCTGGTGGTCGGCGGTTCCGTTATTCTCATGTTTGCCACCGCTTATGGACATTTTCCCCGCTCTTTAGGACTCCTCTTTACCCTGGCACTGGTCAGCTACACCGTGCTCATCTACCGGAACCATCTTGGCGGCAACGGGAAAAAAGAGACCCGAAATACTGCCAATGCTGATCACCCGACATCCCTTCTCAGGCCTCTTATCCTTATCGGTACCGGGCTTGTTCTGCTGGCAGGCGGCTCCAATCTTTTTATCAACGGCGCCGTTGATCTGGCTCGATATTTTGGCGTTTCCGAGCTTATCATCGGCCTGACAATGGCGGCCATAGGAACATCATTACCGGAACTTGCCTCAAGCATTTCCGCGCTTCGCCGTAACGAATCAGGTTTATTAATCGGCAATGTCATCGGCTCGAACATGTTTAACCTGTTCATGGTGCTCGGGCTTACCGGATTGATCAAACCGTTTCAGCTCTCAACCGATCTCCTCCAACGGGATCTTCCCGTGATGTTTGCCTTTACCGTTATCCTGATTCCCATTCTCCATAAATACAACGGGACCAACCGCTGGCACGGTTTACTCTTTTTTCTCAGCTATGTACTCTATTGCGCAACTCTTTTTTAATTATCTGCAATGAACCGATTGAAACTTCGCCAGAAAACATTACAAAGAAGAGACTTGCTTCCACCTGAAAATCAGGCTGCAAAGAGCAAAGTCATACAAAACCAACTCGCCTGCCACTCGTCTTTACTTAACGCCAGGCACATATTTATATATGTGCATTTTCGCAGTGAAGTACAGACCCTGCCGATAATTAAAAAACTTCTTGAATCGGGCAAGACTGTCTCTGTACCGGTGACGCTTCCCAAACAGTCAAAAATTATTGCCGTTGCCCTGACCGACCCGGACAACCAACTCCTCCCAGGGTACTACGAAATCCCGGAGCCAACTCCTGAAACGATAGCCTCTGCAACTGTTATACCTGAAACGATTGACACGGTTATCGTCCCAGGTTCTGTTTTTGACAACCGGGGCGGACGACTAGGGTACGGAGGCGGTTTCTATGACCGTTTTCTCAGCCAGGATGCTCCCCGGGCAAAACGGGTCGCCCTGGCCTATGAACTACAGATGACTACTCAGGTACCTGTAGAACCACATGATCAATGCATGGATTATGTGGTAACAGAACAACTTGTCTATGACTGCCAAAGGAGGTGCCATGCGTAAGACTGCAATTTACAGAAAAAGCCTTTTTCTACAGCACAAGCCGGGGTATGATCATCCGGAAACGCCAGAGCGGCTCAAGGTTATCTATGACGAGCTGGACAAAGAGCAGATTGGCAAACCTTTTCTTTACCCGCAGTTTGAACCCGCCTCCCCCGACATTCTGGGGCTCAATCACGCCAGTCAACTGATTAACAGAGTGGCCGATACAAAGGGAAGAGACCATGACTATCTCGATGCGGACACCAGAACATCGGCAGAATCTTATGATGCGGCCTGCTTTGCAGCAGGTGCCCTGATTGACGGAATAACCCGTCTTGACAATCGAGAAATTGACAACGCTTTCTGCCTGGTCCGCCCTCCGGGCCATCACGCGGAAAAAGACCAATCCATGGGCTTCTGCCTGTTCAACAATATTGCCGTTGCAGCCAGGTGGGCTCAAAAAGAATTGGGGATTAAAAAAATACTTATCATAGACTGGGACCTGCACCACGGCAACGGCACCCAGCGTAGTTTCTATGATACAGACAAGGTCTTGTATCTTTCAAGCCATCAGTATCCCTATTACCCGGGTACAGGAGCCTTGCTGGAAACGGGGCATGGGGCAGGAGAGGGCCATACCATAAATATTCCTCTGGCCGGCGGACAGGGAGATCTTGAATTTGCCCGCATATATAATGAACTGGTCCTCCCGGTTACACGCAGCTATAAACCTGAAATAATCCTTGTCTCCTGCGGATTTGACATCTACAACGGCGACCCCTTAGGCGCTATGCAAGTCAGCCCCGACGGATTTGCCTGGATGACCCGCCAGCTTGTCAGTATTGCAGAGGAGGTCTGCGGCGGCAAACTGTTGATCACACTCGAAGGGGGATACAATCTTACAGGCATGCGTGATGGAGCCCTGGCGGTTCTTGCTGAATTATGTGGGGAAAAACTTGATTGTGGCTATCCTGTCAACCTTTCTCCCAAAAGGGCAGAGGAGCTTGCCAGCGCAGACATTTCCTGTTCTCCTCTTGATCAGGCCCTGCAGATTGCAGGGACATACTGGAAATTATAACAGCGTAACTGTAAAGCTGGAGCTTGCTTTTCAGTGGCATACATTCCAAAGGGAAGGGCTGCCGATTTGACAGTGGACTTGTTCTTTCTCCTGTTGCGCAGTATAAAGAAGTTCAGTATTTTATGCATTATTTTACCGTAATGATCCGGCTGCAAGATTTGACACTACCTTCTTTTGCCACAAAGCATTACAGGACACAATATACAAATATCCTACTTAACTATACCTAAAAAGGACCATGACTAAAGACGAGGTTATAAAAGTTGCAGCTCTGGCTAAACTTGAGCTGACTGAAAAGGAAATAGAACAGATGACCCGCCAGCTGGACACAATCCTCAGCTATGTTGCCAAACTTGACGAACTGGACACCACTGGTGTGGCTGTAACAACCCATACTCAGG
>JALXCX010000208.1 GCA_026990725.1 Desulfobulbaceae bacterium | reverse complement strand
GCGCCCCGATTAAGTAGCCTGGCAGCCAGGCGTGGACCAGAAGTGAACTGACAAAACCTGAAAATGGAAAGAGCAACCCCATGCCAAGGAGGGCAATGACAATCTGGTCAAGAAAAAAAGCCGTAAATTTCTTAAAACAGCCCGGAAAAACCACCATTTCCTGCTGTTGTTCAGCCACTGCCACGCTGCCTGTATTCTCTTTCTGGGGCTCAGTCATCAATTTTCCTCTGGCGCATAATCGCTCTGATTCTCTCTTTTCCGGACAACACTCAAGACCCTTGGGGCTTTTGAAAAGGGTAAGGTACAATGTAGATTCTCAACAAGTTTCCAGGGCACCGGCAAACCATTCTGCTGTTCCCTGCTGCCTGCTGCCTTGTTCCGGGCTGTCACCTCTGTTGAGCGCATGACGATCACCCGGGTTGTGTGGCTGCATAACGGCTCTACCATGGGGAGAAAACGATTCATATCAGCCACTGCCCGGCTGGTGATAAAACTGAACTCTCCGGCCCTGCAATCCGTCTGCTCAAGCCGCGCATCTTTAATCCGCACATTTGCAAGCCCGAGACGACGAACAATGTGGGCAAGAAAGCTTACCCGTTTCTGCCGTGGTTCAACAAGTGTTACTTTCATTCCGGGCAAGACCGCTGCAAGCACAAGTCCGGGAAACCCTGCTCCTGTGCCCACGTCCAGCAAGGTTTTTGATACCTTGCCATGGCTGGTTAACAGTGGCAGCAGGGTCAGGGAGTCAAGAAAATGTTTTTCCAGAGCGACCTCGGCAGGCGTATTGCGGGCGATCAGGTTTATTTTTTTATTCCACTTCTGCAGCTCACGGCAAAAGAGCAGAACATTATCACGTCCCTTCCGGCTTAAAGACAGGCCAAGCCTGTCAAGGCCGGTATCAAATGCCCTTTGACACACAGAAAATTACTTTACCCGGACAGCGACTGAATTGGCATGGGCACCAAGGCCTTCCAAAGCCGCCAGACGTTGAATATGGGCGGCATCTGCCAGCAGCGCCTGCCTCGAATAGGAAATAATCGAACTTTTCTTGACAAAGGTTTCCACCCCAAGAGCAGACGAAATTCTGGCTGTGCCCATAGTAGGCAGCACGTGGTTTGGCCCGGCCACATAATCCCCTGCTGCCTCGGGAGTGTTGGGACCAAGAAAAATTGCTCCTGCATGACGTATTTTTGGCAGCCATTGCCAGGGGTCCTGCACCTGCAGTTCAAGATGCTCTATGGCTATATCACCAGCAAGGGCAATGGCCTGCTCCACATCTTCAACCAATAAAATAGTGCCTCGGGCAGCCAGAGATCTTCTGGCTATATCTTCCCGTTCAAGTCGGGGCAACTGGATGTCAAGCTGCTTTGTCACTGCAGAGGCAAGGGTTTTGTCTGTTGTGATAAGCATGGCAAGCGCCTGAGGGTCGTGCTCTGCCTGAGCAAGCATGTCGGCTGCAATATAGGCAGGATCAGCCGAAGAATCCGCCACAATGAGCACCTCGCTTGGACCAGCAATCATGTCGATGCGTACCCGGCCCATGACCTGTCGTTTGGCCTCGGTAACAAACTGATTGCCCGGCCCGACAATAACATCCACCGGAGCAATGGTTTTTGTGCCAAAGGCAAGTGCACCAATGGCCCAGGCCGATCCGGCCTTGTAAACCTCTGTTATGCCAATTTCACGGGCAGCCATCAGCAGGGCCGCGTTCACCCGGCCCTCACCATCTGGCGGGGTCATCATAACCCGCCGCCTGACCCCGGCAATGGCGGCAGGGATACCGTTCATTAGGACAGAAGAAACCAGTGGCGTGGAGCCGCCCTGCCCTCCCGGTACATAGAGTCCGGCAGAATCCACAGGCCTGACCATGCGCCCGGTAATGGTGCCGTCGTCCCTGGTGGTGAACCAGGAGTCTTCCAGTTCCCGCTCATGAAAATCACGGATACGCCGTGCGGCAAAGGCAATGGTCTCAACGATTTCCCTGTCAACCTCTTCTTCTGCCCGTAAAAATTCCTGTTCCGTGACCTTCAGTTGATCGAGTTGGAATTGCGGAGCATCAAATTTGCGTGTATACTCTATAACTGCATCATCACCCTGGGTTCTGACCTGGGCAAGAATATCGGTGACAGCGTCCCGACAGGTCGCGTCTGCCAGGACAAAACGGTCACGCAGACTGTTGAACAACTCTTTTCCCTCTGGTGTTGCATACTCTTCAAAACGGATATCCATGACCTCTCCCATGGGGTACGTGGTTGTTTTGTGGATAGAAAAAATATAGATCAAAAAAAATAAAAAAATAAAAAAACAAGCGAGTAGATTTTTTCCTGCTCTCTACCATACAACAGACAATAATGAAATCAATCCTGCTGATTATTCTTTCCGTCCTGCTTTGCGCCGGGACAATCCACGCCGAGGCAGAACAAACCAGCCGCTGTCACTGTTTTCGGAACCGGGAATTCAAAATCGATGACCGATTTCTGGCTGATGACTACCTGCTCACCACCAGTTTTAACTCACTTGTGGCCTCGACCCTGGATGTTTCTAAAAAAGAGATCATCATGCAGATGATGCAGGGAGGAATAGCTCCCTCAGACCTGCTCATTGCCCTCTATATTTCACGCCAGAGCGGGCTAACCGCAGATATACTCCTGGCCATCCATGCCAACGGCGGCACCTGGCAGGAAATCATGCACTCCCAGACATTAAAAGACAAACAGAACAAAACAGCTATCCTGAAATCGATAACTGATGGCGCAGAAAAAGAAACCATCCTGCGTGGCATTACTTTCTGGATGCTCAAGAAACGATTCGGCGTGAGCGAAAAAGATCTTGCCAGCCTGAAGCCCTACAACTTCACTTACAAAGAAACCGCTCTGCTCTTTGCTCTGCATAAACTCACTGACACCCCGATAGGCCTGCTTATTGATCTGACGAAAAAACAGGGAATGAGCTGGAGTGAAATTGCCCATAATGGCGGTATGTCTCCATCTCAAGTGGGTAAGGCCATACTTGAAAGGCGGGCGTAACCTTTTTTCTTTCATTTGAAGCCGTTCATCTTTCATTTACCGAAGGCTTTTTGCCCCCACAGCCTGCAGTGGCGTAATGTATAACGGAGCTGTCCATGACCAGACCCTTTCTTTTTGTCTGTTGCCTGTTTTTTACCCTGCCCCATGCTGCCACAGCTGCCGTACATAAGCCGGTACTCAAAAAACAAATCAGATGGACTGGCACGTCCTGGTTTGGCTCACCCATTGTCCATGATCTCGGCACAGGCCGCCTGAAGATTATTGGCACCTTTTATGACATTATTGTCTGGGACGCACAGGGCAATGAACTGGCCCGTGCACCACACGGCAGCGGTGCCCCGCATAAAGGCCGAATTTATGCCCCGGCAGTATGTGCGGATCTTGACAATGACGGTATCTATGAAATAGTGGTGGCCAGCGGCGATGTGGTGGCTGCCTACGAATGGAGGAATAACGGACTACACATTAAAAACGGCTGGCCAGCCTCGACCTGCTCTGCCGGAGAATGTCCGGAAACCAGGGGACTGGCTGCGGCTGACCTGGACAATAACGGTACCATTGAGATTGTGGCAACAACCACCCAAACCCGGCCTGACGGTGCCCAGGTTTTTGTGTTTAATGCAAACGGCTCCTCCTACCAGCCGCCCGGTCTTGGCTTTCAGGCATGGCCACGATTCAATCAGAACACCAGCGATGCCACCATAAACGGCCAGGGAAACCATGGGTATGGCTGCTACGGACTTAACGTGGGAATCGGCAACCTGGATGATGATCCGGAAAAAGAGATTGTGGTCACCTATGACAACCATCACATCAACGTCTTCCAGCACACCGGCGTATCCATGCTGGCCTCTCCCTGGTACACAAACCGACAGTCAGCCTACAACGGCAACAGGCTCAACTGGGGGCAGTTCAAACGATGGTTTGAGTTGTCGGTTGAAGATAATCATCACCACTACCACACCGGCGACTGGCCGCACCCGCGCTCTCAGAAATGGCTCCAGTGGACGGCCTCACCGCCATCGGTTGCCGATTTAAACCAAGACGGTAAAAACGAGGTTGTCTGTGTGGCCAACGTGGAAAAAGACATCCCCTACAACACCAAACATCACTCGATCATGGTGCTGGAAGGCTCGTATGGCAATGGAGCACGTTCAGCAAGACGGCTGGCAGGCTGGGAACATCTGCCCTCTTCGGGCTATCCGCTCAACCGGGGCAGCAGAAGCTGGTATCCGCCACGAAACCCGCCTGCTCCAACCATTGTGGATATCAACAACGACCAGAAGAAAGAAATTCTTTATGCGGCCCATGACGGGTCTATTTACTGCACTTCAGCAACAGCAAAGCAGCTCTTTAAAAAGGACATCACCCACGGCAGAAGAATTATGTATGCCTCGGAAATCACAGTGGCAGATCTGGATAAAGATAATGTCCCGGAACTTATTTTCACCACCTATGGCGACCCGGACAACATCACACCGGGCGTGCCCCATGGTTTTCTGATGATTCTTGACAACCATGGAAAGACGCTTTTTGACATGGAGCTGCCTGAGCAGGGAACAAACGGCAACGGCAAGGGCGCACCAGCTGCGCCAACGGTGATGGATACAGACGGCAACGGCACCCTGGAGATTCTGGTCCAGACCTTTGGCGCAGGATTGTTTATCTATACAGTGCCCGGCTCTGCGGAAAATCTTCTCCTCTGGCCAACAGCCAGGGGAAATTTCCTGCGGGACGGCAGACCATTTATGGAAAAGGGAAACACCACAGGCAGCTCATCAACCATGGCGCCAATCAATATGCTGCTCTTGTAGCCGTGATCAGGAAAGAGTGATGTAGAGCGGGATGGAATGCAGATTTTTCTGCTGCTGGGTTGTTGTCCCCAGGCTCCAGTCGGCGCAGGTTGCCCTGCCATCAAGTTTTTTCTCAATATCAGCCACCAGCCCGTTTATATTGATGATCGGATGACGTGAAAAAACCTCGGGCAGGCCGTAGGTCAGGTTGCAGACAAGGCAGCAGCCGGGACGCTCAAGCAGATCAAGATAAAAAACAAGACGATTTGCCCCGGCATCATGCTCGCCAAAGCGCAAGGCAATATCATAGGCCCCTTCACTGGCATCTCCAAACAGAGCCTCAAAAAATTCATCCGCCCGCTCAGGTGGAAAAAGTTTTTGTAAGACATCACCAGCAAAAATATCTGCAACAGTATTCATCACGTATCACCTTGTCTTTTCTAAAATGTATGTACTGCTCTCTAGCAGCCTGCCCCGAAAACAGGTCCTTTTATTTCTAATATTTTTTCAAATCAATATCGTCAGAAAAATCTTTCCCTTCAACCTCCTTCACCATGGCCTGACCGGCAATGGCTGTTTTGCCGTCATGGGTCAGGGCCGGGCTACCGTGCAGCTTCCAGCCGTTATTCAGCGACTGGCTCACCCGTTTGCAAAATGTTTCATCATCTGGTCCGGTAAGAAAACGATAGAGTGTCATGACACCACCTCACGTTGTTTTTTTCTCGATAAAAAAAGGGCAAAAGCAGAAACGCTGTAAATTACCCAGTGTTACACGGCCTGTCAACATCCATTGCAGCCACCTGCCGGGTATGGTAAAAGATCGGCCATGCAACAGAAACTTTTTTCAGATCCACCGCAACAGGAACCACAGCAGCAGCACTCTGTTATCAGCCCGGACGAACTCAACCCGGCACAGTATGCAGCTGTAACCCACGGCGAGGGGCCGGTACTGGTCATTGCGGGGGCCGGCAGCGGGAAGACCCGCACCCTTGTCTACCGCATGGCCTACCTGCTCGAACATGGGGTAGCTCCGGAATCCATCCTTTTGCTCACCTTCACCCGCAGGGCCGCCCATGAAATGCTCTGGCGTGCCGGCACGATTGCTACCCAGTCCTGCAAACGGGTCGTTGGCGGCACCTTTCACGCCACCTCAAACATGCTTCTGCGCCAGCATGGGCACCATCTCGGTTTCGGCTCAGGGTTTACCATTATTGACCGGGGCGATGCCGAGGGCATTATTAATCTGCTCAAATCCTCACTCGGTTTGTCTGGTGCCGGTAAACGATTTCCCACTAAACGGGTGATCATCAACCTGCTTTCAGGTTCCATCAACAAGGCTCGCCCAATCGAAGA
>JALXCX010000207.1 GCA_026990725.1 Desulfobulbaceae bacterium | reverse complement strand
ACACGCCCAGAAGATGGAGACCGTTGGCCGGCTGGCCGGTGGAATCGCCCACGATTATAATAATATGCTGAGTGTCATTTTGGGGACAACCCAGATGATACTGATGCGGGATGAACTGAGCGAAGAAACAATCGCAAGTCTTGAACAGATTCAAAAGGCCGCTCAACGATCTACCGAAATAACCAATCAGTTACTGGCATTTTCCCGTAAACAAGTGATTAATCCCAAGGTAATCAACGTCAATCAGGTGCTGTTTGATATCACAAAAATGCTGAGCCGCCTTCTGGATGATAATATTGAAATCCTTTATTTTCCGGCCAGGGACACTAAAAATATCAAAATTGACCCGAGCCAGCTTCATCAAATCATCACCAATCTCTGTATCAACTCCCGGGATGCTCTACCCGACGGGGGAAAACTTACCATTAAAACCGGCAACGTCAGCATTGCCGAAGATTTTGGTCAGCCTCACACCGGCTTTATCCCGGGAAATTTTGTCATGCTTTCTATCTTCGACAATGGCATCGGCATTCCAGAGAAGACCCTACCCCATATTTTTGAACCTTTTTTCACCACCAAAGAGGAAGGCAAGGGAACGGGACTGGGACTGGCATCCGTGTATGGCGCAGTCAAACATAATAATGGTTTTATTAACGTAACCAGTAAACCGGGTCAGGGGACGACATTTACACTTTTTTTCCAAGAATGCGGGGAGCA
The DNA here is from genome assembly GCA_026990725.1 of Desulfobulbaceae bacterium. Lineage (GTDB taxonomy): Bacteria > Desulfobacterota > Desulfobulbia > Desulfobulbales > Desulfobulbaceae > Desulfobulbus_C. The sequence goes on along the minus strand of JALXCX010000207.1, from coordinate 1,020 downwards.
GGAAAACGTTTTGGCCACGGAACAGAAAGAACAAGCCAACTCCTGCGCAGTCACGCTTCTGCTGGTGGAAGATGACGCCATGGTCCGTGAGGTGACTCGCAACATGCTCAAGGCCCTTGGGCACGAAGTATTGGAAGCTTCAGGGGCGCAAGAGGCCATTGAAATTATCAGCCTGAATAAGAAAAAGCCTGATCTGCTTCTCACAGATGTGGTCATGCCGACAATGAGCGGAAAACAATTAAAAGAAAAAATTGAAACTCTCCAACCTGGAATAAAAACACTTTTCATGTCCGGCCACACAGAAAGTGTCATCGAGCACCACGGCATTCTCGAAGATGGCATCCATTTCTTGCATAAACCCTTCAGCATGGGGGAACTTACCGACAAAATTAACGCCGCCCTGGCCTGACAGGCAGGGCTCAAAAGTTACTAGCGCCTTCTCCTGTTCTTTCCATGATACCTTTTTTTTCTAGATGCAGTCGGGACAGAAACAAGTAACGACTCATCGGGTTGAATACACGGCATTGGCACACCAAGAAATTCTTCAATTTCAGGAAGATAGAACGAACCTTTTTCATCGGCAAAACTGATTGATATTCCCTCGGCGCCTGCCCGTCCGGTCCGACCAATCCGGTGTACGTAGTCTTCCGGCTCATAGGGGAGAGTATAGTTAATCACATGGCTTATCCCGGAAATATGAATACCCCGGCCCGCCACGTCAGTGGCAATCATCACCTCAACCTGCCCCCCACGGAAACGCTCCAGCCGCTTTGTTCTCTGTTCCTGGGGCACGTCTCCTGTCAGCAGAACGCAGTTGACTCCATCTCTTTGCAATCTCTCACTTAAGGATTTTGCCTCACGCTTCATGTTGGCAAACACCATAATGCGTTCATGTTTCCGATGTTTAATAACATTATAGAGCACCGTATACTTTTCTTCACTGGTGGTCATGTAGACAATTTGTTTCACGCTTTCAACAGCGACCTGCTCTTTCTCAGTCTCTATAAACTGTGGCTTCAC
>JALXCX010000206.1 GCA_026990725.1 Desulfobulbaceae bacterium | reverse complement strand
GTGGGGATTGTGCGAAATGAGAAGCCGCTTGTGATTGAAGCGCGCAACGTACTGGAGACAGGTGACCAGATCGAATACCTGGGTAGAGAGCCGGAACCCGTTGTCTGCCAGGTGATCTCCATGACCACGGAAGACGGGGAGCTCACAACACGGGCTAATCCCGGGAACAGGGTGGTCATTACGACAGATCCGGTTGTGCGGCAGCCGGAAGTATATTCGATTTTTCGCAAGCGTTTGAGTTGAGGCAGCCTTGAGCCGGTTTTCGAGTTCGAATCGGTTGCCCCTCAAACGGAAATCTCAGCTGAGTGGCCCATGAAGCCTGGATTGGATGTTCCCTTTGTACCGGAAACTGAATACGTTAGCTTTTTAAAGGCCTGCGGTGCCCGTATTGACAGTCTCCAGTTTAGTCTGCTGTACCGGGGCGGGCTTGATAATCGTTTTCAGCCGGGTGCAAGGGATAATTATCCTGATTCCTTAGCCCTGCTGAGCGAGCTGCCCGGCCCGCGTAAATACGGGATGCTGAACAGCAGGTTTTATGGACCGGAGTTTTTTACCGACAGGAAAAAATTACGTTTGCTTCTTGAGCTTCTTGATCGTTATGCTGCAGAGGATGCGATTTCTGGTATCATCTACTGCGATCATTATCTGCTCCAGTTGCTTTCAGATGAAGCACCGGGATTGGCCTCGGCCCTGGAAGCTGTACCGGGAATCAATAACATGCTTGATTCCTATGATAAAGTTGAGGCGCAGCTTACCTATATCGGCCAGACTCATTTTAAAATGCCCGGCAAGGTCATACTTGATCGTTCCCTGAACCGGCAACTTGACCAGCTTGAAAAAACTGCCCGTAAAGTCCGTAAAGTCTTTCCGGAAATAAAAATTGAATTGCTGGCCAATGAAGGGTGTCTTGATTTCTGTCCGTATAAACTTTCCCATGACGCCTACATCAGCCTGAGTAATCATCAGGGAACTGACTGCACGTACCTGCTGAACAGCCAGCTGGGATGTATGCGACTTGTCGATGAAAAGCCTTCGCAAATTCTGCGTTCTCCCTTTATCAGACCAGAAAATGTTTCGTTCTATCAGGATTATGCCGATACCATAAAAATCTGTGGCAGAACCCTGGGAAGTGGTTTTCTGCAACGGGTTATTTATGCCTATGTACAGGAGAAATACGATGGCAACCTGCTGGACCTGCTTGATGCCATGTCCTGGCTGGCTCCCGAGTTGTATATAGATAACTCCTCACTTTCCTTTGATTTTGTCGAAATTCTCTCGTTATGTGACAAGCAGTGCAAGTCGTGTGGATTCTGTCATGAACTCTTTTCCACCATTTCCTGTCCCCTGCCTCTTAAGATTGCCGATCACCGTCCTTTGCCTGACAGATAATATATCGGTTTACGATTTTTTGTTTTCGGTTTACCCTTTACCCTGTGATTACATATAGAATTTGTGTCACTCTTCAGGTGGGTGCAGAAAATTTGCAAAACCACCATCTGTGACTGAATAGCCACAAATTAATCTGGTTTGAACTGATCCGGAGGCAAGCATGGACTCTTTTGAAAATCTTCTTGATATTTCTACAAAAATTCACGGCCACATCTGCGCAGGGCAAGTCATTGGCGTACGGATGTCAATGCTTGGGCTTGAACGCATCGGTCTTGATGATCCCAAGGGAGAAGACCGGAAAAAGCTCTATGTCCTGGTTGAAATAGATCGTTGTGCTACAGATGCAATTCAGTCCGTGACCGGCTGCAGCCTGGGGAAACGTTCCATGCGCTGGAAGGATTTTGGTATCATGGCGGCCACTTTTGTTAATCTGGAAACCGGAAAGGCGGTACGCATAACAGCCCGTGAAGAGTCCAGGGAACTTTCCAAAAAATATTATCCCGCTCTGGCCAACAAATATCAGCAACAACTTGAAGCATATAAAATCATGCCGGAAGAAGAGCTTTTTTTCCTGCAGAACGTAGAGGTGGATATTCCCAAATGTGATATGCCCGGACGCCCCATGCGCCGGGTTTCCTGTGATGAGTGCGGAGATTACGTTCAGGATTGCCGTGACGTGGAGCAGGACGGTAAAACCCTGTGCCGTGCCTGTGCCGGTGATCGTTATTATACGGTAAAATGAACTGTTCCACTTGGGGAGGCGGCCTGATCGCCGCATTATGGGGGTGCAGCTGAACAGTTACCAAAAAATAAAAAAGGCCATGTCCCTTAAGGGAACATGGCCTTTCTCATGCTTCATGCACGATGAAGTTTAGCAGCCGCCGATACCTCAACCACCGCCGCGGGTCGGTGCGTTTGCTTTTTCTGTATCGGCATTTATTCCCAGGATTGATCCTCTGTTTACTTTGATGCGTACACCTTCCGCGATTTCCAGAGTAACAACGGAATCAGTAATACCGGTGATCCGGCCATGGATGCCGCCGCCGGTAACGACCCGGGCACCTTTTTTTAGATCGTTTAGAAATTGTTGATGCTGTTTGGCCTTTTTTTGCTGGGGCCGGATAAGCAGAAAGTAAAAGACAACAAAAATAAGAATAAGGGGGACAAATTGTCCTATGTTGCCAGCCGGTCCGGCCGGGGCTGCAGCTCCAGCTGCATATGCAATTCCAGTCATTGGATGGTTCCTCCGAAGTTGGTGTGTTATTTTTCCTGATGCGGGATTTCCCGCTGTTCATAAAAATGTTGACGAAAGGCCATGAAGCGATCCTCAGCAATGGCAGTTCGCATGTCGGCCATCAGCGAGCAGTAGTAATGCAGGTTATGAATACTGTTGAGCTGATAGGCCAGTATCTCACGGCATTGAAAAAGATGCCGCAGGTAGGCCCGGGAATAATGCCGGCAGGTATAGCAACTGCATGCTTCGTCGACCGGCCGATGATCATCCCGATTGCACCGGTTTTTTATAACAACTCTCCCGCGTGAAGTAAAGAGCATTCCATTGCGCGCGTTGCGGGTGGGCATTACGCAGTCAAACATATCCACGCCCCTGTAAACACCCTCGACAAGATCTTCTGGAGTACCCACGCCCATCAGGTATTTTGCCCTGGTATCCGGGAGAAGATGGACCGATTCATCAAGCATTTCATGCATTTTTTCCTTGGGTTCGCCTACAGACAGGCCGCCAAGGGCGTAGCCGTCAAAGCCGATATCAATGAGCTCGGCTGCTGCCTCCTGGCGCAGCTCAGGATACATCCCGCCCTGGAGGATGCCAAAGAGCAGCTGGCCGGTACCTGATTGGGCCTGTCGGCATCTTTTTGCCCAGCGTCCGGTAAGGGCGGTGGCCTTTGCCGCCTCATCAAGTGTTGCAGGGTAGGGTATACAGGTGTCCAGCACCATCATAATATCTGAGCCCAAATCTTCTTGAACCTGAATGGCGATTTCCGGGCTCAGGAACAGTTTTGAGCCATCAAGATGTGATCTGAATTCAGCACCCTTTTCCGTAATTTTTGCCAGCTCGTTGAGGCTGAAAATCTGAAAACCGCCCGAGTCGGTGAGAATAGGTTTATCCCAGTGCATAAAGCGGTGCAGTCCGCCAAAGGTTTGAATGAGCTCCTGGCCCGGTCTGATGAACAGATGGTAGGTATTGCCGAGGATGATCTGGGCACCCAGCTCAAGCAGGTTTTCAGGCGTAACGGATTTGACCGTTGCCAGAGTACCGACCGGCATGAAAACAGGTGTATTTATTTTGCCGTGAAGAGTCATCAGGGAGCCGCAACGGGCCGGACATTCGGTCGACTGGTGGATAAGACGATAAGGAGAGCCTGGGAGCATGGTTGATTTGCGGTAAATGGTTTTAAGAAAAAAAGGCAACTATTCAGGTATCAGCACAATGGTAGCATAACCTGTGGCCTGTAATTGTTCAGATGTTCTCCATATCGGAGTCGCGGTTTACCTGCGGCAAGCAGGCCAACGAACTATAGCCCGTCTATGTGAGGCGGCCTGATCGCCGCAAGATGGGGTGCAGCTGAACAGTTACAAAAACAGTATGTATCCGGACTGCTTAAACCGGGTGCGGACAGTCGTCAACTAAAAAGGTGGGATACTCTCCTTCATGACAGGGGCAGGAGTAAAAAAGGCAAAAAATGATAATGTCCTCACATTTTTGCAAATTTTCTTGTTCCCAGGCTGGTGGTTTGATATACCATTAAGAGATGGTATAGAAAATGTTTGAAAATATGCATCGGTTTTAAAGTCATTCAGGCCAGTTTTGGGTGGATTGTTGCCCACCTGAAGTATCATTAACTTCACAAGTGAAGAGTACAGATGAATAATTCAATAGTTTTAGCCCTGGCGGCAGTTGTCCTGGTTTTTCTTCTTATACTTCTGAAAAAATCTTCTGCCAAAAAAATTCCTCCGGTGGTCCCTTCCGAAGAGGAGGAGGCGACTTCGCTGCAGGAAGAAGGCAGTGCTGATGACGAATTGTTATCCGAGGTTGAACTCCCTGAAGAAGATGCCGAGGATGAAGGCGGGCTTGCACTCGACGAGGAAGCAGATAAGCTGGAAGAGGCTGAAGAGGACGATGCCCCGGGTGAGGCTGAGCCGGAACTTGCACAAGATGTAAAGGAAGAAGGCGAGTCTGCTCTTGAAGAAGAAGCAGAGGAGCTGGAAGGACCAGAAGAGGACGAAATTTCTGTTCCCGAGGAAGCAACGGCCGAGGCTGAACTTGAGCTTGATGAAGCCCCGGACGTTGAAGATGAAATTTCTGAAGAACTTGAATTTGACGATGACGAGGCGGCTGAAGCTGAAGCCGTGGATGAGCTTGATGAGCTTCCGGAGGATGAAGTCGTTGAGGAACCGGAGGTCTCGCTGCCGGTTGAAACCTTTGAGCAGCGGTTGTTTACCCGCAAGGATGATCATCTTGCCGCCCTTGCTGAGGCAATTGAGAAGAATGATGAAAGCACCCGTGAGCGGCTCCAGGTAGAACTTGTTGCCATTACTGAAGGGTTGTCTTTTCTTGATCAGAGTCATGGCCAGGAAACAGCGTATCGTACCAGTGCCAGCGAGGCTCTTGAGTTGCTGAAAGATGAATTGGATTCTTCTGATTATGATGAGGCAAGGGAAAGCATCCTCTCCGGGGAAACAGTCCGGGCCGAAGAGGTTTTTGACAGTGTTGTCCAAAAAGGTTCATCCCACGCAGCACTTGCCGCCTATCAAAGCGGTTGTCTGGCCGAGTGCCGAACAGATTTCACAAAAGCCATGGACAGTCTTGAAAAGGCTGTAGAACTTGAAGGAGATAATCCAGATTTTCTCCGTTCAGCCGCCCTGCTGGCCCGGAAGTTGTATAAGCACACCAAGGCATTGAACTGGTTTACATCCCTTGAAAAAGTACTCGAGAAAAAAGGTGGCGATGCTCTTGAACTCGCTCTTGCCAGACGTGAGCTGGCCTATACAAGCGCTCTTGTCGGACGGCACAAGGAGGCAGGTGCACTGTACAAAAAATCCATGGTGAGCCTGACCAAGCTACGCGGTCAGGATGATCCGGAACTGGCTGTCTGCTGGCTCCAGATTGGTAAACTGCAGGAGGCCCTCGGGCAATATGACAAAGCCGAGGACCCCTATAAGAAAGCCCTGGCCATTATGGACAAGACCGAGGGGAAAAGCGTTACCGGTGAAATTCTGTCGAAAATGGCCGGCCTGTATATGGAGCTTGAGCGTGAACAGGAGGCAATACCTCTTTTTGAACGTCTTTGTGCCTTTAAAGAAGAATCACCCAATCCGGACAAGGCGACACTGGCCATGGCCTATAGTGATCTTGCCGAGGCCTATAGAGTGACGGGCAAGTATCCTGAATCAGAAGAAAAATATTTACGGGCGCTTGCAATAACGGAAGAACTGCGGGGTAAGGATCATGCAGCTGTAGGCAGCCTGTTACAGGAGCTGACTCAGCTTTGTGATCGCCAGGGGAAAAAGGAAGAAGCAGAAGCCCACCGGGAAAGGGCGGCAGCAATTTTTCAGAAAGTTATGGACGAACAGGAAGCTGCGGGTCAGGAATCAGATGATCTGAAACTCTAATCTTTATTTTTCATCAGTTCAGGCGGTGTCAGTTTCAAAGTTATTAAAAATGACACAATGTTCATGAGAAATACAGCCTGAATTGATTTTCTGTTTCAGCGGGGAAACTCAACCGCCATTGCCTGGGGAAATTTGACAGGTAATGGCGGTTTTTTGTTGTCAGTTGCTATTCTTTTAACTTGATGTAGAGTTGGCCGTCTTTTACTTTAATGGCCTCCACGCCTTCGCTAAAGCTTTTCCAGATACCCTGATCGCCTCCGAATTCCTGCACCAGGTCAATGTTTTTCAGGCCACCCAGCCATGCGTTTGGGATGGGGACACCCATTAGAGAAACGCCCTTAAGGATGACGACCGGCTTGCCGTTGCGGTAGGCCAGTTCGGCACCTGCACGGGCCCGGATTATTTTTCCGCCCAGCACAGGAAAGTCAGGATCAACCGGAACAAGCATGCGCAGGCTGATGAGATCATCGGCCAGATCAATGGCAACTTTTTGGGCCAGATCCGTATTCTTTGCCAGCAGGCCGTTTATTTCACGTTCCGTGAAACTGATTTCCCGGGTCGCTCCCTCTTCAGAATATGCCTTGGGCTTCAGGCTGCCGTCCCGGTCAAAATCTTTTTCAGCTGGTGTCGTCTCTTTAGCTTCAGCAGCCTCGGCATTTTGTGCAGGCAGAGCGGTAAAAGATTCAAAACGGTCAAGTTTCTGTTCAAGTTGCTGCTGTTCTTGCTGGTCAAGAACAACTGGCTTGAAAGGGTGTGGAAAGAGCCAGGTTCGAATGGCAAAAATAGTGACCACAATGGTCAGGAGCATAGCCCCGGCAACAATGCCCAGAACCTGTAACAAGGTGAATCCTTTTTTCTTTTCTGATAGTGTGTCCATGTGGATCCTCTTAAGTAGAAGATTGAGTGGCGAAGTGTAATTATTTGTAACTATTCAGGTATCAGCACAATGTTGGTATAACCTGTGGCCGTAACTGCTCAGATGTGCTCAATAGCGGAGTCGCGGCTTACCTGCGGCAAAGCAAGGCCAACGAACTATAGCCCGTCTATGTGAGGCGGCCTGATCGCCGTATTATGGGGTGCAGCTGCACAGTTACACTTATTTTACGTCCACAACAGTGACAGTAAAATGAAGATTTTTTCCGGCCAGAGGGTGGTTAAAATCCACCAGGGCAGTGTTTTCTTTTAGTTCAACAACACGGCCCTCAATGGATTGCCCCTGGGGTCCTTCTCCCTGCAGGAGTGCATCAACCTGAAGAGCTTCAGGGGGGAGGTCGGTCTGGGGAATTTCAATTTTGGCCTCGGGATCTGCATCGCCAAATCCTTCCGCCGGTGACAGGACAACTTCCAGGGTATCACCTTTTTTAAGGCCGTCCATTCGTTTTTCAACTCCGGATATCAGCTCTCCTTCTCCTTGAGTATAGGTGAGCGGGTCTGTGTCTTTGGTGCTGTCCACAACCTCTCCATTATCAAGAGTCATAGTGTAGTCAATGGTTACTGTACTGTTTTCTGCGATTTTCATTCCTGTTCTCAAGTGTTTAATTCTTGTTTATTCCGGGTTTCGTACCCAGTTCCTTAGGGCGTACAACATTCTTGATACCACGTCCGCATGTGGCGGGGCAGTTTATTTCGAGAAGAAATTTACCCAGGCCGTTAGAGAAATTTTTCTACAGGTGTATAGGTCATATTAAAAGCATCGGCCACGTTTTTGTAAGTGATGGCTCCGTTAATCACATTGGCGCCCCGGGCAATTTCATCGTTACTGCGCATGGCTTGCAGCCAGCCCTTGTCTGCAATTTCGAGGACATAGGGCAGGGTGGCATTGGTCAGGGCCATGGTGGAGGTTTTGGCGACTGCTCCCGGCATATTGGACACGCAGTAGTGAACAATGCCATCAACCGTATAGACGGGCTGTTTATGGGTCGTGGGGCGGGAGGTTTCAAAACATCCACCCTGGTCAATAGCCACGTCAACCAGAACAGAACCCTGTTTCATGGTTGCAAGCATGGACTTGGTAATGAGTTTCGGTGCCCTGGCACCTGGTAAAAGAACAGCCCCGATAACCACATCCGCGTGGGGTATGAGTTCCCGTATGGCAGCCGGGCTTGACATAAGCGGGAAACAATTCTTTGGCATAATGTCTGACAGGTAACGAAGTTTGTCAAGGTTCGTATCCAGAATGGTCACCTTGGCTCCAAGTCCGCAGGCCATTTTGGCGGCATTTATTCCGACAACACCGCCTCCAATAACCAGAACGTTTCCGGGGTCTACCCCGGTCACGCCGCCGAGAAGAACGCCAAGGCCCCCCTGTGACATCTCAAGATACTTGGCCGCTTCCTGAACCGACATTCTTCCGGCAACCTCGCTCATCGGTGTCAGCAGGGGCAGGGAGCCGTCTTCTTTTTGAATGGTTTCATAGGCGATGCAAATAGCCCTGCTCTTCAACAGGGCCAGTGTCTGTTGCTTGTCAGCGGCAAGATGGAGATAGGTAAAAACGATCTGGTCTTTTTGGATCAGGTCATATTCAGAAGGCTGGGGTTCTTTGACATGCATGATCATGTCGGAGCGGGCAAAAATTTCTTCAGCAGTGTTCAGAATTGCTGCACCATGGTCCTGGTAGGCTGCATCGGAGAAGCCACTGCCGCATCCGGCTCCGGTTTCGACCAGTACTGTATGACCGTTATGAACCAGAATTTCGGCCCCGGCAGGAATCATGGCCACCCGGTTTTCTTCTGTTTTTATTTCTTTCAGGACGCCGATAATCATTTTTTGTCACCTGAGAATAATTAAGTAGCCCAACAAGCTGCCAGCAGGGTGGAACAGGTCTTCTTGAGCACACTATATTGTTCTTCGATGGACTGCACCAGTGCAAACTGTCTTCTGGCCCGGAAAAGGTTGTGTCTGGGGGAGGATACTTTGAAATATTGGTTGCCGTTGATGTAGTCTGAATAAAAGCGCAGGCCCAGTTCAAAACTTATCAGCCAGACACTGTCGATCAGTAACTCGCCGTCGGCAGGTGTGAGCAACGAACAACCATTTTCTAAATATCCGGAAAGAGCGGCAGAAAAGAGTAATGGATTAAAGGTGATAGTATCATTTTTCTGGTCTTGAATATCCTCGCCTGAGGGGTTGCAGCAGGATCTGAGCCAGTCGCCAATATCGTGGAGGAGCAGGCCCGGCTTCACCGTATCAAGATCAATCAGGCTTATCACGTTGTTTGAGTTGCCGGCAAAAAGAAAATTGGCGATTTTGGGGTCTGAGTGAATTACCTGCTGCCTGAGAATTCCCTGCTTGCGGGCATTTTCAAGCAGAGAAATCTTGTGACGGCGGCCCTGAATAAAGAGAAGGCAGTCCTCTGATTCCGGTTGTTCGGGATGAGCCGCGATCCTGTCGTATGTATCGAGATAAAGCGGCGTACAATGGAAACCGGGCAGGGGGTCTGCCAGGGAAGAGGAATCAAGAGAAGAAAGAAGTGTATGAAAAAAGCCGAGCGTTCTGCCTGTTTCCCTGGCTTCGTCAGGGTTGCGCACACAGTTTATGGTCCTGCTGTTGCCGATGTAGGAGAGAAGACGCCAGCAGGCGTTGTCATCGGCGATGTAACTTCTTTGTCCCTGCGGATTTGTCAAGAGCCGCAACGGGATAAAGTTTGTGTGATTATTGGCAAGTGCCTCTTCAAGATGGCAACATACCTTAAATAAATTATTCTGGACAATCTCAGGATGGCGGAATACATGGGGATTGAGCCGTTGCAGTACAAAGGCTTCCCGGGGGTGAGCTTTTATGAGCCAGGTGTCGTTGACGTTACCGTCTCCCAGCGGCTCATGTGATAGAATTTCTTTGTCCGGCAAAAAGAACGTGAGAGCTTTGGCGAGATGACGATTCACGGATCAGTCCCGTCTGAGGTGTACTTCTCTGCTCTGCCGCTGCTTTTATCTATGGGATACTTTTTACCGTTACGAATGATTTTTTCCTCGGAAGCAGCCAGAAGATCAATATTCAGGCGACTTGCCATCCGGACAAGATAAATGAGCACGTCAGCCATTTCAAGTGCAACAGCATGTCGCTTGTCTTGAGCCAGCTCCAGGCTCTGGGCCTGTTCAAGCCACTGGAAATGTTCCACCAGCTCCCCTGCCTCAACAATGAGTGCCATGGCCAGATTTTTGGGACTGTGGAATTGTTCCCAGTCGCGCTCATCTGCAAATTTGTCAACGGCTTTTATGAGATCCTGGATTGAATCGGCCATAAGAAAAAAGGCACCGGTTGCCCGGTGCCGGTATGGGTTATTTGCTGTGCAGAACGACGTATTGACTGTATTCGCCAGCCCTTATGCGCAGCAGGATTTTTTGAGGATTACCTGTCTTTTTAAGAATTCTTTTGAGCTCAGCCAGCGAATGCACCCGGGTCTGGTTGACTTCTTCAATGAGCTGACCGGGACGGAGGCCGACACGGGCGGCTGGACTGTCAGGAGCAACCTGGGCAATGAGGACGCCCTGCCCCTTTGTGTAATTAAACTGGTCTGCGAGATCGGCATTCAGGTCCTGCAGAGACAGCCCCATGTTTTCCAGGGTGGAATCACCCTTTTGGGGTGAAATCTTCTTTTGGGCGGGTGTGCCAAAGGAAGAAGGCTGCTCACCAATTGTTACAGCAATTGATTTTTCATGGCCGTTCCGTATTATCTGCAATTTGATCGTGGTGTCGGGCGTGGTCATGGCTATTTTGTTGCGTAGATCGGTCACGTCATTAAGGGGCACACCGTCAAGCGCCAGCAAGACATCTCCCTGCTTAAGCCCTGCAGCTTTTGCCGGTGAATCAGCAGCCACTTCAGAAACAAGTATGCCTTTTGCTTTCTCAAGATGAAACGACTGCGCCAGGTCTTCATCAACATTCTGGATGACGACACCAAGCCAGCCACGGGTGACTTTTCCGTTTTTTTGCAGCTGTTTCTGGATATTTTTAGCCATGTTGACAGGAATGGCAAAACCAATGCCCATGGATCCGCCGCTGCGGGAAAAAATAGCCGTATTAATACCAATGGCTTCACCGTGGATATTGAGAAGCGGTCCACCGGAATTTCCGGGATTAATGGCGGCATCGGTCTGGATGAAGTTTTCATAATCATTGATGCCAAGCCTTGAGCGTCCTTTGGCTGAAACAATGCCCACAGTAACGCTTTGACTCAGTTCAAAAGGGCTGCCAATGGCAATGACCCATTCACCAACTTCAAGTGTATCCGAGTTGCCCAGGGGAAGGGTGGGCAGGTTTTCCCCGTCAATTTTAATCAACGCAACGTCAGACTGGGGGTCTGTGCCAATAACAGTGGCAGTAAATTCCCGTTTATCAGCCAATCGGACTTTGATGGTATCAGCATCTTCAACGACGTGATTATTCGTTAAAATCATGCCGTCACTGGAGATGATGAAGCCCGAACCTGCGGCCCGTTGTTTAAATTCTTTGGGCGGCACGTTTGGATGCTGGAACTGGGGTCCGAAAAAACGCTGGAAAAAAGGATCGTTGAACATGCCAAAAGGGTCCTGACCTCTGCCCATGCCCTGCCGGGCGTGCACAGATTTTTCCACACCGATATAAACTACGGCGGGGCCGGCCTTTTTGACAACAGAACTAAATGCCCGGGCAGAACGATCCAGCAGGGCTATGTTGTCGTCCTGAAATGCCTGCACCGGTTGGATAATCAACAAAGAAAGGCAAAAAATAAGTGTAGCCGCTATCTGTAATTTTGGGAAAGGGTGATTGTGTTTCATGCTGAAATGCTCCATGCTGATAGAGAATGGTTGTGACAAATAAAACGTTCTTTTTTTACACACGGGTTATACAATGATACGCTGGCGGCAAAGCGTCAAGGACCATTGCTAAAATGTAATAGAGGCCGTGCAGGTGACAGTTGTTCAGGCGGAGTAGGGACAGCCTATCTGAAGGGCTGCCCGAAAGGACGCTTAGACAAATATCAGAGAAGCGTGGAATACAAAACAACAGCAAGCTGGTCAATAACATAGGGTTTTTTTATAAAGAAAGAAGCGCCGAGTGCTAGGGCTTTTTTCACGTCATCACTCTCGGAAAAGCCGCTGGCAAGCACCGCTTTCTGCCCTGGGTGTATCGCCAGTATCTGCCTGTAGGTTTCCAGACCATTCATTCCAGGGGGCATGAGCATGTCGAGGAGCAGAACATCGGCAGTGTGTTCTTTAAGATAGGTGACGGCTTCTTCTCCGGATGAGACAGTTTTTGGTTTGTAGTTGAGAGATTTCAGTAACTGTCTGGCTATTTCCCGTTGCTGCGGGTCATCATCAATGGCCAGGACTGTCTCGCCGTTACCCATGACCGGTTCAAGTTCATCAAGCGGCGGGGCTTGCTCAACCTGCCTGTCAGTACTCGGAAAGTAGAGCGAAAAAGTTGTTGCCTGGTCATCACTTTGGACCATAACTTCGCCATCATGGTCCGTCATGGTATTCCAGACCACGGTCAGCCCCAAACCAGTGCCGCTTTTTCCCATGACTTTTTTCGTGTAAAAAGGTTCGAAAATATGCTCCAGGTCCTGAGCGGGAATCCCAGGGCCGGTGTCTGTGATCGAGATCACGGAATAGGTTCCTTTACTGAGATTTTTCAGGTCTGATTCCTGATTATCCACCAGGCGATTACCTGATATAATTGTTACCTGTCCCTCTCCGGGTACGGCCTCGGCGGCATTGGTGATAAGGTTCATCAGGCTCTTGCGGAAATGGGCTGTCGAGCAGAGCACATTTCCGGTTTTTTTATCCAGGTGGATTCTCCATTCAATATCAGGATGTGTTTTCTGGAGCTGGATGAACTCCGGGGAGTCCAGGTAGTCCTGAATCAGTACATTGGGATTGGCCACAACTTTGCTGGCCGCTATGCCTCGAGACACGGTCAGCATGTCAGCCACGATTTCAGCAGCCTGCAGGCCTGATTTTCTGATGGCCTGAACATTCTCCCTCAGCTCACTGTCCGGTGGGAGTTTCATGAGAATGAGTTCCGGGTAGCTGACAATGCCTGATAAAATATTGTTCAGATCATGAGCAACACCTCCGGCCATCAGCCCGACAACCTCCATTTTCTGGGCTCGTTGGAGTTTCTCCTCAAGTATCTGGCGTTCAGTTATGTCAACAATAACAATCCTGACGCCTGTTATTTGACCATTGGAGTAGATGGGCGCAGTCCGGGTAAGGATGGGGAAAGTGGAGCCGTCTGTGCCCAGTGCTGTGTATTCCTGAAGGCCGAGAGGTGTCCCCTGAACCAAATCAATAACAGCCTCTTGGATTCGTTTCCTGTGTTCGGGAATGACTTGATCATAAAGAGTGATCCGGCCGATGTCTGATTTCGACTGTTTAAATCGCTCAAGTGCCAGGGCATTGGCATAGGTTATTGTTCCCTTGAGATCTGATTCGCAGACCATCTCGGGCAGCAGGTTGACAAGATCTTCGAAGCGCCGTTCGCTTTCCCTGTATTTTTTTGTTCGTTGAAAAATTTGATATTTGAGTAACTTCCTGTTGTCCAGCAGGTTGAACATGTAGAGGCCTGTCGTCAGCAGGAGGCAGAGAAAACCGAGAATAGCCAGAAGGGGAGTGAAATATTTTAAATAGATGCGCCCCTGAAGGGTTCCAATTTTTTTATTCTGATAGGTAATGTCATGTGTCAAGTTTTGCAGCGTGATGAGGTGCAGGTCGTAAAGCAGCTTTTCAGTCGGGGACAGGGAGGGGCCGCTGACCTGGACAAAGGGTTGTTTATCAGCAGGAGTAATGAGGGCTAAATACTTGTAATGCTCAATATTTGCAATGAGTTCCAGGTATGACTCTATTCCTGTCCTGCAGAAGGAATGAAGGCCGGTGGCCACGATTGTGGCATGTACCTGGAATCGTTTGTCGTTGACTATGCCTGTATGAAAAATATACATGGCAGAAATCAAATAAAAAATGATCAGCAGGAAAAAAAGACTGAGAAAGAATTGTTTCCAGGTTCGGAAAATACTTCGCATTATTGGCCACATGCATTATTAAAAGAATCGACACTTTCACAAAAGTTCTTCGATAATAAGAGTTAACTTAAAAAGAGTTACTCTATAATCTATCACCTGACAATAAGAACCGATAAGATTTATAATTATCGGTTGCGGAGTTACAGTAAAAGGGCTATTTCCCGTGCACCGGTTAAAGCGGTGTTTTTATTAAGAATAATCTGTACCGGGATGTCAGCAAGGAGGTTTTTATACACACCTCTGCAAAAGATTTTCATAAACTTGTTTTTGTCAAAAAAAACAGCTATTCTTGGCGGCAGACCACCACCAAGATACACTCCGCCAGTGGCCAGAGTTTTCAGGGCAAGATTGGCAGCTTCAGCAGCCAGAATATCGATAAAAAGCTGTACGGTTCGGACAGCCGTTTCACAGGACGTTCCCCCGGTTACGGCATCAACTGCAGCCTGGATAATCCTCGGTGTCTGGTCATTACTTTTCCGGAGCTTTTTTGTGAGCCAGGCAGGAGGTGAACAGGTTAAAGAGAGAAAGGAGAAAAGATCCGGGATGGCCTTGCCTGAGCAAACCTGTTCAACACTCACATGGTTTTTTTTATTCAACATAAAGTTGAGCAGATCGATCTGCTGCTGGTTTATGGGGGCAAAGGAGGAATGGCCACCCTCGGATGGAAAGGTGTGGAGCCGGTTATTTCGGGTAACAGCAAAGGCCTGACCAAGCCCGGTTCCAGGAGCCAGGACGGCGATTGTTTTCTGAGGGAGTTGGCAGCCTTTATTAATGGTCAGCAGGCTTTCCGGAGGAAGAACGTTCACACCTGCGGCTGTCGCTACCAGATCATTCACCAGGAGTACTTTCGTAAAGTTGAAAGTCATAGAGAGTTTGTGGCCGTTAATACTCCAGTCAAGGTTGGTCATGTTGACGCGGTTTTCAATGACAGGACCGGCGACTCCCAGGCAGGCAGTTTGCGGCAAGTGTTGTACCGGAGAGAGGAAATCATCAATGATGTCTGCAAGACTGCCAAACAAACGGTTTGAATAGGTCTTCTCCCGAAGGAGAATGCTGTTATGGTCATACAGGGCAAGCGCTGTTTTGGTTCCGCCAATATCTCCTGCCAGTACCGGTGGTTTCATGAATCAGTCCGTGGCTGATTCAGTTGTTTATCCCGGGTTTGATACTCGGTCCCGGGAAGCGGACAACATTTTTGAGAATCGTCGGTCTGCGACGGGCGTTTAATCCTCTTCTTCGACATGGCAGGCTTCATCGTCGCAGACGGCCTCACAGGTGTGGCAGCCGTGGCATTCATCGGGATTGACCGGCACAGCTTTTCCATCCTGCAGCTCATATACTTCTCCGGGGCATGAATCGACACATTCACCACAGCCGGTGCACTTATCATCAACGGTAATCTGCCACATGAAAATCTCCGTTTATTTCAGGTTTCTTTTACCACCCGGATATCCCAGGCTTCCGGTCGGTTATCATTTGAAGGGTTGTTGACAAGACGAAATTCAAAAATCCGGTTTGGGTCCTGGAAATGATGATCCCCTTCAAGCGTGGACTTTGAAAGGTGGAAAAAAACTGTCTCAGGTTTGAGAATATTCTGCTGTTGGCGATAATACCGGAAAAACCCAAACCCCCGGTCCGGGTTAAAATTGGCAACGGTCCCACGCTGCCAGGTTTCGGTATCAACCTGGTTGTTCGTCTGGATGGGCAGCAGCCCGGGAATCAGGAATCCGGAAATGTAGGCATCTGCTGTCTCCCGTAATTCATGGCTGACATTGTGAAAGCCAATGACCTCAACCCGGCAGCCCATGTTCTGCAGGGCTGTTACCAGACGGATAAAATCACCATCGCCGGTGACCAGAATAATTTTGTCCAGGTTTCTGGCCTGGAGCAGGGCGTCAATGGCAAGATCCATGTCCGCATTGGCCTTGGTGGTTACATTGCCTTCTTCATCCGTATAGCGGCGGACGTATTTCTTAATTATTTTAAAGCCGCATTGTCGCAGGATATTGTGATAAAAATAGACTTTCTGCCTGTATTCAGGATCTTTTCTCGTGCGTTCCCGGTCTTCGGCAAGATAGCAGTTAGCCCGCAGCATTGTGGACCTACCACTGTCGGCAAGATCGACCAGCACATCATATCGCATGCCATAGCCGCCGCTCATTTTGATATTCTCGGCGTCTACATAGATTCCGGTTTTTAGCATTGGCGATACTCTGTTTATTTATTCCCACTCTATGGTGGAAGGAGGCTTAGAAGAGATATCATAGACAACACGATTAACACCCCGAACCTCGTTAATAATCCGGGTGGATATCCGGCCGAGCAGATCGTAGGGAAGTTGCGACCAGTCGGCTGTCATGGCATCTCTGCTGTCAACGCTGCGGATGGCAATGACGTGTTCATAGGTCCGGACATCGCCCATGACTCCGACAGTCTGAATGGGGAGCAGGACGGCAAATGACTGCCAGACTTTCCGATACCAGCCTGAACTCTTCATTTCATCAAGAACGATGACATCGGCCTGACGGAGAATGGCAAGTCGTTCTTCGGTGATCTCTCCCATGATCCGTATGCCGAGACCGGGGCCGGGAAAAGGCTGACGGTAAATTGCCTCTTCCGGCAGGCCCAGCTCAAGGCCAAGTTCACGGACTTCATCTTTAAAGAGCTCTCTGAGCGGCTCAATAAGATCAAGGTGCATACGCTCGGGCAATCCGCCTACGTTATGATGTGACTTGATTGGCGCCTTGCCCCGAAAAACAACAGATTCAATAACATCCGGGTAGAGTGTGCCCTGGGCAAGATATTTGACTTCGCCCAGTTTGCCGGCTTCTTCCTCAAAAATTTTTATAAAGCCATAACCGATTCGTTTCCGTTTTTCCTCTGGATCAGCAATGCCGGAAAGCTGCCCAAGGAAGTAGGGTTCTGCGTTCACATCAATGACCTGCAAATCCGTTTTTTCCCGAAAAAAGCGGAGTACGCTTTCGCTTTCTCCGGTACGCATTAATCCGTTGTTCACGTAAATACAGGTGAGCTGGTCGCCAATGGCCCGGTGGACCATGGCCGCAACCACGGAGGAGTCAACGCCGCCGGAAAGTGCGCAGATGACCTTGTCGTTGCCTACTTTTTTTCTGATATCAGCAACGTTTTTCTCAATAAAAGAGTGCATGGTCCAGCTGGGGGTACAGTGGCAGATACCAAAAATAAAGTTTTTCAGAATGTCTGTACCAATGTGCGTGTGGGCAACCTCAGGGTGAAACTGTACTGCGGAAAACGGCTTGTCCTGATGGTAGAGTGCCGCACAGGGTGAGTTGTCACTTGTGGCAGAGATACTGAATCCCGGAGCAATTTCCTCTATGCGGTCACCGTGGCTCATCCAGACCTGATGCTGGGCCGGGTCGGGTTCAAGACCAGTAAAAAGGCCCTCGGCAGCCTCAATACGAAGCTGGGTTTTGCCAAATTCCCGGCTCTTGGCCTGTTCCACCCGTCCGCCCAACTGGTGCATCATCAACTGGGCCCCATAACAGATGCCCAGAACAGGAATGCCAAGTTCAAACAGGCCGGGATCGGAAATGGGGGCGTCATCATCGTATACCGAGGCAGGACCGCCAGAGAGGATAATACCTGTGGGCTTGAGTGCTTTGAGCTCGTTCAGGGGCAGGGTATAGGGACGAATTTCCGAATACACTTTTTGCTCTCTGATACGGCGGGCAATGAGTTGGGTCGTCTGTGAACCAAAATCAAGAATGATTATTTTTTCGTCATGTATGGACATAAGCAGGTTTTTGGTTGAAGGTAAAAAAGGATCGGAGATGTTCTCTCCGTCTGTCTATAAACTGTCTGTTCTGTAGTTTGGAGCTTCTCGGGTGATGATAACATCGTGAACATGAGATTCGCGAAGACCCGCCGGTGATATGCGAACAAATTTTGCCCGCTTATGAAGCTCCTCAATGGTTGCTGAGCCTGTATACCCCATGCCCGAACGCAACCCGCCTAGGAGCTGGTAAATCATTTCAGATATAGCCCCCCGATACGGGACTTTTCCTTCAATTCCTTCCGGAACGAGTTTTGAGGCATCGCTTTCTTTCTTTTGAAAATACCGGTCACTGGACCCTTTTTTCATGGCTCCAAGCGATCCCATCCCCCGGTAGCCTTTATACTTGCGCCCCTGGAAGAGGAAGGTCTCACCCGGGGTTTCATCCGTGCCGGCAAAGAGCGAGCCTATCATGACACTGTGGGCCCCTATTCCAAGTGCTTTGCAAATATCGCCTGAAAATTTTATACCGCCATCGGCAATGATAGGAATGCCTTTTTTTCGGCTGACCTCCGTACAGTTTTTCAGCGCAGTCAACTGCGGGACACCGACACCGGCAACAATACGGGTGGTGCAGATGGACCCGGGTCCCACGCCGATTTTAACGGCATTGGCTCCGGCATCAATGAGTGCCGCTGTTCCTTCGGCTGTGGCAACATTCCCGGCAATGATCGGCAGGTCCGGCCAGGCTGTTTTTACCTCCCGTACGGCCTGCAGTATGCCAGCTGAATGGCCGTGTGCGGAGTCGAGCACCACGACATCAACATCGGCATTGATGAGGGCCTCGGTCCGGATCATCATGTCCGCACTGACCCCGATAGCCGCACCGGCCAGCAATCTGCCGATTTCATCTTTTGCCGCAAGTGGGTATTTCTTTATTTTTTCTATATCCTTAATGGTGATCAACCCTTTCAGTGTTCCCTCTTCGTCGACAACAAGAAGCTTTTCGATGCGATGTTCGTGGAGCAGGGCTTTGCAGTGTTCCAGATCAATACCTTCAGGAACCGTGACCAGGTTTTTACTGGTCATCACATCCCTTACCCGCAGGTCGTCATCAGAGACAAACCGCAGGTCGCGGTTGGTGACAATCCCCACCAGCTTGTCCCCCCTGAGAACCGGGAGACCGGAAATCTTATAACTGCGCATGATATCCTGAACATCGCCAACACTCTGATGTTCTGTCACTGTCACGGGGTCAATGATCATTCCGGATTCAGATTTTTTTACCCGCTCCACCTCTCTGGCCTGGTCTTTGATGCCCATGTTTTTGTGGATAATACCCACGCCGCCTTCTCTGGCCATGGTGATGGCCGTCCGGTGCTCGGTAACAGAGTCCATGGCCGCTGATATCAGCGGGGTGTTGAGCTTGACGGTGTTGGTGAGCATGGTTGCAAGAGAAACTTCCGAAGGAAGAATCTCAGAAGCAGAGGGGACGAGCAGGACGTCGTCAAAGGTGTATGCGGGGGGAATGTCCTGATCGAACATGATGTACTCCTTTTTTATCGTTTGATAATTATTCTTATGATAAATGTAACATCGTTTCCTGCGAAAAGCAACTGCAGGAGGGCGTACCGTAGAATGACCGGCTTCAAATGAATAATGTTACTGTGCACAGTTTTTTATGGATTTTCCGTGCTGTTCCTGCCATAGTGTTTCCCGGTTCAACTGGAAATATTATGGCAAAACATATTGAAATTAATCCCTGCAACCCGCAGCCCCGCCTGGTCAGTCAGGTTGTCGACATCCTGAAACGGGGTGGTGTAATCTGTTATCCCACCGATACCATGTACGGTGTGGGGTGCGATATTTTTAATCAGAAAGCAGTCAAGCGGATTTATCAACTTAAAAAGCGGCCTAAGAACAAGCCGTTTTCTTTTATGTGCTCCTCCCTGAAAAATATCAGCAAATATGGGCATGTTGGGAACACCGCTTACAGGCTGATGAAAAAGAATCTGCCCGGGCCGTATACCTTTGTTTTGCCGGGTTCCAAGATGGTGCCCAAAATAATGCTGACAAAACAGAAAACAGTGGGCATCCGGGTTCCTGATAATCCCATTTGTCTGGCAATAATTGAGAAACTGGGAAATCCCCTCCTTAACACCAGCGCATTGTCTGAGGAACATCCAGATCCTGTCGTTGATGCCATTGATGTTGATACACTGTTTGGCAAACAGGTTGATCTTATTATTGATGGTGGAGAAGTCTACCCTGACCCTTCGACCGTTATTTCTCTTATTACAGATCAGCCGGAAATCCTGCGTGAAGGCAAAGGAGATATCATGGCTTTTGTCTGATGGCCTTTACCCTCTGGTTCATCTTTCC
>JALXCX010000205.1 GCA_026990725.1 Desulfobulbaceae bacterium | reverse complement strand
ATGGGCTGTTTTTTCAGATCCGCAAAAATTTCTTCTTTTATCTGATTCATCAGTGGTGGGGTCATGGCTTCACCGATACGAAGCCGTCCCATGACAAATTTTGCAGAACCAGCCTGCCCCCGAATAATTTCCCCCAGTTCCCTGCTGCCGGGAGTTAACGCTTTTTCCGGGCAGACAGCCAGACAACCACCACAGCCATGACACATGTCAGGAAAAGTCATTAAAAACTTCCCCATCATGGAGAGTGCCTTAAACTGACAGAGTTCTACACATTTTCTGCATAAAGAGCATTTAGATAGATCAAGGACCGGTATTTCCATTTCCGCAACAGTTGTTTCCTCGATTACCGGATGCAGGAAAAGATGCAGATTGGGTTCCTCCACATCAAGATCCACGGCCAGGAGTCTGGAATCCCAGATTGAGGCCAAAGATGCTGTTACCGTTGTCTTACCGGTTCCGCCCTTACCGCTTGCCACTGTGACGATCATAAATTTTACTTGTCTGTTGAATGAAAGAAGGCTGCCAATCTGCTTTCTCAGTTCTCTCTGTTCGGACCATCGGCAGCCACTATCTTGCCGTCCAGGAAACGCTCAACAGCTTCCCGGACCGTAAATTTTTCACAATCCTGGCCAACTACAATACCCACTGCGTTCAAAGCCTGGAATGCCTTAGGGCCGACATACCCTGATAACAATACATCAGCGCCAGCCCCAGCCACAATCTCAGCAGCCTGAATGCCTGCCCCCTGAGACATCACCTGTGACGCTCCATTATCAAGATATTGGGTTTCCCTTGTTGCAACATCAACAACGACAAATCCTCCAGCCCTTCCAAATCGGGAATCGACATTATCATCCAGAGAGGGCCCTTCACTGCTGACAGCAATTTTCTTAACCTTTTTTTCCATTGTCATCATTGCCTCGCCTTTATTTCATGCGTTATTGCGGATAGGCGTTCTGTTTTGATCTGAAGTGCAGACTTATACGCCCGATCCGTGCATATGTCAATAATGTTTTTTTACTTAGAGTGTCCTTAAAAAGTTATCTCTCCACCAAGCGAATCATTCTCCCGTGCATAACCTGAAGTAATACTTCTGTAAAATCCTCAGAAGTGAACTGTGCCCCCTGATCAATGTTGAATATTTTGGGAGTTCCTTTCGTTAGTTATCCATAAACCCTCCACTTCCAGTGGAGGACCCGGATAGGTTCTACCGATCCGGGGAGAGATGCAGTAGGTTCGTCCCCCGAAGCAAGCCCCGCCACAGGGTAAGTTTGGAGGAAGAACCTATGCATGAATGGGAGAGTTTATCCCACGTAAGATGGGATTGCAAATATCATATAGTTATCGTGCCGAAATATCGTCAGAAAGTATTGTATGGTAAGCTAAAGCGAGACCTCGGAGAGATCTTGCGTGATTTGTGTCGTCAAAAGGGAGTAGATTTGCTTGAGGGCCATTTGATGGATAATCATGTCCATATGTGCCTTCGGGTGCCTCCCAAACACAGTATTGCGTTTGTGATTGGTTTTTTAAAGGGAAAGAGTGCCGTTCGTATCCACCGTGCTGCAGGTAACCGACGTGTAACAGGTTTGCATTTTTGGTCTCGCAGATATTGTGTGAGTACAGTTGGCCTGGATGAGTCAACCGTTCGACAATATATTCGCGAACAGGAAAAGGCGGAGAAACAGCAACTCAATTTGTTCAAATAAATTAAGCTAAGAGCCCCGGCGGGGCTTTCCTCATGTTATTGC
>JALXCX010000204.1 GCA_026990725.1 Desulfobulbaceae bacterium | reverse complement strand
CGGATAGGGAAAGCTGCTCAAAATATGCTGACGCAATGTTTATCACAAGAACTTGAAACCCGAGGTTTCAAAGTATGTGCTTTACATCCGGGTAGACTTCTTACAGCAAGTGGTGCCCCTGATGCCCATATGACGCCCTACGAGTCAGCCCAAAGGATTTATAATCTGCTCGTAGAAGAGAAAATAGAAAATGGTGGTTACTATTGTATTGAAACAGGAATCCTACAGTGGTAACCAGAAGATTTCCTGAAAAAGAACATGGCAAGGAGCGGGGATAGGGCTACAACCAGCGGGTTTTCGAGGTTCAGTCCTACTGAAAATTTATCGGTATTCTCAGGTTGGTTGCTGTAAAATCTGCAGGTTCCTGAGCTCACAAGCGAAAATTTTTCCGACCGAAAAGAATTACCAGTACAACGTGTTGTTCAAACCATTTTACTGCATGGAAGAAAGATAGAGGTTCCAGAGCCAGAGGATTTTTTCCTGGAAAAAAAGATAGCCAATAGCCGAGAGGGCAAGGAAAGGGCCAAAGGGTATTCTTGTCTGGCCGCCTCTGCCCTGTTTTATCATAGCGGCAATACCGACGACCGAACCGGACAGGGAGCTGGCAAAAACCACAAACAATAAACTCTGCCAGCCGAGAAAGGCGCCTATCATTGCCAGCAGTTTAATGTCTCCCCCGCCCATGCCGTCCCGTTTCGTTAAAAAATAGTAGCCAAAGGCGATTGCATAGAGGATGCCGCCGCCGATCAGGATGCCCAGGCCTGATTGCTGCCAGGTGACGAGAGGATTGAAAAATGACGCGGCAAAACCCAAAATGATTCCGGGCAAACTTATAGTGTCGGGGATTATCTGGTGGTGGAGGTCTATGAAGATGATGACAAGCAATGCGGCCAGAAAAAGAAAATATAAGCCAAACGGCAAAGAGAAGCCAAATTTATGGAACAGGGCAAGTGTCAACATGCCCATACAGAATTCTACAAAAGGATACTGGACAGAAATTTTAGTTTTGCAGGTTCGGCATTTTCCTCGTAAGGCAAGGAAACTGAGTATGGGGATGTTCTCATACCAGTGCAGCTCTGTGTTGCATTTGGGGCAGTGGGAGCCGGGAAAAGCAATTGACTGGCTGGAATCGGGCAGCCTGAGAATGACCACGTTCAGAAAGGAGCCGACAACGGCACCAAAAAGAAAACTGAAAAAATTTGCTATAATGTCCATACTTTTTTAGCCTTGTGTTTGTCCATTTCCCAGCAATCAGGTATAGTTCTGGCTGCCCGGCTGGTTGGTAAGCTTTTTTTGTTTATCCCGGGGCTCTGGGAGGCACATTACTCTTGAGCCCTGTCCCGCTTGCGGCAGGACAGTTTATTAATTATCTTTACTTGTATCCTTTTCTATGCCGGAGTTCCAGGAAAAATGCAGTGTTTCTGCAATTGAACAATTGGCCGCGGATGTTTTTCGGTTATCCGTCCATGCCCCTCTTATAGCGGCAGCAGCCCATCCCGGCCAGTTTGTTATGGTACGGGTCATGGACGGGTTTGATCCCTTATTGAGACGACCTTTTTCTCTCCATCAACAGTTTGCCAATGGAACGCTGATGTTGCTCTTTAAGGTGGTCGGCCAGGGAACACGTATTTTGGCCGGGCTGGGCCATGGAGATGAGATTGGTCTGATCGGACCGCTTGGCCGGGGATTTGATCTGAGCTGCAACGAGCCGGTCTGTCTTATTGGCGGAGGGATGGGAATAGCGCCACT
>JALXCX010000203.1 GCA_026990725.1 Desulfobulbaceae bacterium | reverse complement strand
TGCAAAAGGCTTTTCTTCGTTTTTCATAAATTGATGAGTCCACATGTTCTTCCTGCAACTCGGCAACCACCCGCTGCATCAGGGCGGGCGCATTGACAAAACCAAGAATACGGTTGGCAAGCGTCATGGCGTTGAGCAGCTCGCTCTTTTCATGCATTTCAGGATGCACGGCAATATAGCCTATGCGCTCTCCCGGCAGAGAAAGATCTTTGGAGTATGAGGAGACCACTATGGAATTGCTGGTAGCGCTCATGATGGAAGGCACTTCCAGCCCGTCAAAAACAATTTTGCGGTAGGGCTCATCGGAAACCAGATAAATGGTCGTACAGAACTTTTCTCCGGCAGCATCAAGCATTGCACCAAGCGCCTGCAAAGACTCAGCCGAGTACACCTGACCTGTCGGATTATTGGGAGAATTAATAAGCACGACCTTGGTCTTTTCTGTCAGGGCATCTTCAATGGCTGTCAGATCAATATTAAATTCATCATCGGTGGCAACAATTTTTGTAACACCGCCATGATTATCCACATAAAAGTTATATTCCACAAAAAAAGGTGAGAGAATAATAACCTCAGCGCCGGGATCAAGCAGAGACTTCATGATAACATTTAAGCCACCTGCAGCCCCGCAGGTCATGAGGACATCAGCCATACCCAGATTAACGTCTTGTTCTTCTGAGAGCTTGGCGGCAAGAGCTTCCCGGACATAAGGATAACCACCGTTTGGCATATAGGAATGCACGCCG
Source organism: Desulfobulbaceae bacterium (assembly GCA_026990725.1). Lineage (GTDB taxonomy): Bacteria > Desulfobacterota > Desulfobulbia > Desulfobulbales > Desulfobulbaceae > Desulfobulbus_C. The sequence continues at coordinate 5,468 of JALXCX010000203.1, read as the reverse complement.
GGCTTGTCGTTTTCCGCCAAATCCTTTAACACTTCACCAAACTTTGCCGGCGGCGGAACATCGGGATTGCCCAAACTGAAATCAAAAACATTCTCGGCCCCAAACTCTGCCTTCATTTTGGCGCCCTCTTCAAACATTTTCCGAATCCAGGATGATTTTTCTGCAAATGCCTGCATTTTTTTAGCAACTGTCATTTTTCCCTCATGCGTTATGTTTAACTGTGCTGATGGTTACAGCGTTCTTTTTTTTCAGCTCCCGTTATGCTTCTTCTTGAAATAATCGTAGGCAGCGTTGATCTCCTTCATCTTTTCTTCGGCAACGGATTTAAATTCTTCTCCAAGATGGCCGACTTTATCCGGATGATACTGCATTGATAGCTTGCGGTATGCCTTTTTAATCACAGCAAAATCGGCTCCTGCCTGTAAGCCCAGCACCGCATAATACTGTTCCTCCGAAGTTGTACTGCCCGGATAGCCGGCCTGTTGACCGTACCGGTACTTCGCTTCGATGGTACGCTGGTCATACTGATTAATCTGGAGAAATGCGGCAATCTTGCGGGCAAGCTCAAGCTCTTGGCTGATAACCGGTTTTTTGGTGTAAACAATCTGATACACCAGTTCAAGAAGAATCAGGCGCGGCTCATAGGCAAAAGACTGTCGAAACTGGGTTAAGAGGTCATCAAGATCCTGGTCGCTGTCACGGGCTTCCTTGATCAGCTGCTTGACCCAGTACATCTGGTCCTGATTGTAATGCAGAGAATGCTGGAAAAAATTGAGCATGGTCTGCAGTTCAGACTTGGTAAAATGGCCGTCTGATTTGGCTATATGGACCAGAATATTAACCAGCAGGGACACAAACTGATTATGGGTTTCTGTCTGGGTAGACTCAAAATCTGCTACCCGCTTACGCACGTACCAGGAAAAGCCGAAAAAAGCAGCCCCAAGCAGCACGATGCCCATCATGCCTGAAAAGAGCAAAAAAGAAAGGAGACTGCCGACAGCTTTCCAACCGCCGGTAATCAGCATAAAAAGACCTGCAAAAAGAAGACAGCCGCCACATCCGGGCTGATTATGTTGTCGATATTGCATTAGTACGCCAGGGTAAGTTGTTTAAAAAACTGCCCCGCCGCAAGCGAACAGGGAATCAAAAAAAAATTATGCCCCAGGTGACCGGGATCAGACCCGGGATGAACACATAAGGGTCATTCCGGATCAGGTTTCTCTTCACTCTGACTGAAAAGTGCCTGGACAAACTCTTCCGGATCAAAATCCCGCAGATCATCAACCTGCTCACCAATACCAATGAACCGGACAGGAATTTTCAGCTCCCGGCAGACATTGGCAACAATACCGCCCTTGGCGGTTCCGTCAAGTTTGGTCACGGCAAGTCCTGTAACCTGGACGGCCTCATTGAAGAATTTAGCCTGTGAAATAGCATTCTGGCCCGTTGTCGCGTCAAGAACCAGCATGACCTCATGGGGTGCGCTTTCTAGTTTTTTGCCAACAACTCTTCTTATTTTTTTGAGTTCTTCCATAAGGTTGACACTGGTGTGCAGGCGACCGGCCGTGTCAATAAGAACAACATCAACATCCTCGGCAACCCCCCGGGCAACACCGTCAAAAACGACAGAAGATGGATCACAGCCCGGTGCTCCGGCAACAACCTCAACACCGCCCCTGTCACCCCATATTTTCAACTGATCAATGGCTGCAGCACGAAAAGTATCACCAGCCACCAGGAGAACAGACTGCCCGGAATCCACAAATTTTGCAGCAATTTTGCCAATGGTTGTCGTCTTGCCAACGCCGTTCACTCCGACAACCATAATCACAAAAGGGCCGGACTCGGGCATAACCAGTTCAGCAGGCTGGTCTGACTCCTGCAAAAAAGAAAGAATCTTATCCCGCAAAACGCTTTTCAGGATCTCAGGCTCACTGAGTTCATCCCGTTTGACCTGATCACGGGCCGCTTCAAGCAGCTCGTTGGTCGTGGCCACACCAAGATCAGCAGTTATAAGAATTTCTTCCAGATCATCAAGAAGCTCCTGATCAATAACCTTTTTCCCTAAAAACAGCGCATCAAGCCGGTAGACAAAACTATCTCTGGTTTTTCCCAGCCTGTCCTGAAGACGCTGGAACATGGAAAGCCGCTGCGGTTTTTCCTGTTCCGAAGGAGGCGGAGCAGGAAAAATTTCCCGGAGAATTTCCTCAGGCACCTCACCCTTTTGCTGGTCGGCCTCTTCAGTCTCCGTGTCCTGAAACTCAAGATCTGCAATATCGACAACCGTGACATCCTCATCATCAGTATCAGGGGATTCTGGTTCGGAAACCTCGCTCGGCTCATCGACAAACTCAAGTTCTTCGACATCAATATGGGTAATTTCATCGGCGTCAGATGGCGAAACTCCATCCGCTTCAGTCTGTGTTTCCGGAACTGTTACAGCAGCATCTTCTTCTGCTTCACTCTCCAGACGAACATCTGCTAAATTCTCTTCCTGCGTATCACAAACATCGGCAAGAACAGCATCTATGTCGGAGGAGTCTACTTCTGTTTCCTGTTGCAGTTCGCTATCAAGAATAAATCCGGACGGTGTCTCCAAATCTGCCTGGATTGACTCAACAATATCATCAGCCGTTACAGCTTCATCGCCTGCGGATAAAGAGTTTTCTTTTTTCGGTTCAGCCGAAACTTCATTTAAAGAAGTTTCAGTGACTTCCGGGGCTTGTTCAAACGCCTCATCAGCTCGGGGACCTGCTTCTATTTTCTCTTCAGCAACATCAATTTCCTCAACTTCGACTTCCGGAGCCGTGGTTTCGGGTTGCTGCTCTGTGTCTTTGCGGGAGAATTTTTTCTTAAACCAGCCTAACATCGTTATTATTTATCCACTTTGGGTTCCAGGACAAAATCCAGGGCTTCCTCAATGGTATGCGGATAATGAAAAATCACCCCCTCGCGCACCTCCTCCGGAATCTCCAGAACATCCTTTTCATTTAAAACCGGCAACACCAGTTCATTTATTCCGGCACGCAGGGCAGCCAAAACTTTTTCACCAATTCCCCCCACCGGCAAGACATCTCCACGCAGGGTAATTTCCCCGGTCATGGCCACGTCCTGCCGCACGGTCCGACCGCTGATAACAGAGACCAGCGAGCTGACCATGGCCACACCGGCAGACGGTCCGTCTTTCGGCGTGGCCCCTTCGGGCACATGAACATGGAGATCAATCATTTCAAACACGTCCTCGTCAATATCCATGGCTTCGGCATGGGAACGAATGTAGGTCAAAGCAGCCGTGGCTGATTCTTTCATGACATCACCCAGCTTACCGGTGAGGGTCAGGCCACCCTTCCCTTTCATCTTTGACGTTTCAATAAACAAAATAGCCCCGCCAACCGGGGTCCAGGCAAGCCCTGTGGCCAACCCCGGTCCCCAGGTACGAGCTTTCATTTCCGGAAAAAACCGGACAGGGCCAAAATAGTCATAAAGACTTTCTTTGGTTATCACTGTTTTCTCAAAATTTCCCCGGGCTTTTTTGGCCGCAACTCCCCGACAGAGTGCTGCCAGCTGGCGTTCTAAATTTCTTACTCCGGCCTCACGGGTATACGACCTGATGATTTCGCGCAGTATTTCATCACTTATTTCTAGATCATCCCCGGTAAGGGCATGTTCTTCCAGCTGTTTACCCAGCAGATGTCTACGGGCAATAACAGTTTTTTCATCTTCCGTATAGCTGGGCAGCTCAACCACTTCCATACGATCGCGCAAAGGGCCGGGAATGGTATCAAGCATATTCGCCGTAGCAATGAACATAACCTTGGACAGGTCAAATTCAATATCCAGATAATGATCTGTAAATGTCGAGTTCTGCTCCGGGTCCAGAACCTCAAGCAGGGCCGAGGCAGGATCTCCACGAAAATCGTTGCCGAGCTTATCTATTTCATCAAGCAGAAAGACCGGGTTATTGGCTCCTGATTTTTTCAGGCTCTGAATAATTCGACCGGGCAAGGCCCCGATATAGGTACGACGATGCCCGCGAATCTCTGCCTCATCCCGCATACCGCCAAGGGCGATACGAACAAACTTGCGCCCCATTGTCCTGGCAATGGACTGGCCCAGTGAGGTCTTACCCACACCCGGAGGGCCGGCAAAACAAAGAATCGGGCCGTGAATATCTTTTTTCAGTTTACGGACAGCCAGAAATTCAAGAATTCGTTTTTTGATCTTTTCCAGTCCGTAATGATCCACATCAAGATCTTTTTCCGCCTTGTCAAGATCCAATGTATCGGTGGTGGAATCGGTCCAGGGCAGATCGAGCAGCCAGTCTATATAGTTTCTGGAGCCTGAATATTCGGGAGAGGATGGTGAAATCCGCTCAAGACGGGTCAGCTCCTTGTCAATGGCGGTCCGAGCCTCATCGCTGAGCCCTTTCTTTTCGGCCCGCTCACGAAGTTCCCGAATCTCAACCTTTTCATCGTCTTCTTCGCCAAGTTCCTTACGAATGGCCTGCAGCTGCTGACGGAGAAAAAATTCCCGTTGTTTGCCATCAATATCCTTTTTTATATCAGCCTGCAGCTTATTACTCATCTCAGCGGTTTCAAGCCGTTTGCCAAGTTCCAGAGCGACCCGATGCAGCATTTTATCTACTTCAACAATTTCGAGTATGTTCTGCTCATCCACAATTTTCAGGTTGAGCTGAGAGGTCACCAGATAACCAATATGAAAAGGATCGGTCAGGGCATTCACCGTTGCCAGCATTTCCTCGGGCAGCTGAACCAGCTCGACCAGTTTCTTAAACTGACTGCGGATACCCAGCATCATGGCTTCCAGTTCTTTATCGTCTTCCGAATAGTCCATCGGCACTTCGGCGACACGGGCCTTCATGTATGGCTGTTCGCTGATATATTCGACAATTGAGAGCTTTTTGGTACCGCTCACCAGCACCTGATAATACCCTTCCTCAACCTTGGTCAGTTTATGGATATACGCCACAACGCCAATGGTGTACAGGTCATCTCCTGTGAGCGTGTCATCGTCTGCGCTCTGCTCTCTTCTGCTTGGCACCAAACCGATCATCCGGTCACCCAGTAACGCATCATCAATAAGCTGTTTTGAAGATTCACTGGCAACCTGCAGGGGAAACCCCATTCCAGGGAAAAAGACAAAACCGTGCAGTGGCAGAATAGGCAGCACTTCCGGCATCTGGAGACTGGTTGGATCGACGTTTGTTTTTTGCTGTTCCATATTATTCTCCCTGAATGATCCTGATCTCAACATTACAGGTCTTGTTGCTTTTAGGTAAAGTAATCACCAGAATACCGTCTATATATACAGATGAGACCCGATCCACAGCCACTGTCGCGGGCAGGGGTATTGCCCTGTCAAAAGCGCCCAATTCGATTTCAAGCTGATGAACACAGGCAATGGACTGCTGAGGCGGCAAATTTCGTACGCCTTTAATCCGGATCTGC
>JALXCX010000202.1 GCA_026990725.1 Desulfobulbaceae bacterium | reverse complement strand
CCGACAGCATCAGTGCCGGGTTGCCACGGGACAGGATAAAGGCGCTGGCCGCTGTGACTAAAACAGATGGCGCCTATGTACAGGTCAGTGACGAGGAAATACTGGCGGCTGTGCCCGAGCTTGCCAGAGGGGTTGGTGTTTTTGCCGAACCTGCCGGGGCCTGCGCCTATGCCGGTCTTGTCAAGGCGGTTGAACTGGGGCTTGTTGCAGCCGATGAGCGCATTGTGGTGCTCAACACCGGTAACGGCCTGAAAGATATCCAAAACACCATGAAAGCAGTGGAGATGGTCGGGGGCAAAGCAAGTTTAATTGCGCCTGATCTTGAAGAACTGAAAAAAATAATGACCAATCTGGAAAAATCATAAGGAATTTTAATGAGTAATCTAATTGACCTGAGCCTGCACGATGAAGGCAAACTTGCAAACGCCGTCCAGCGGGCCCGGGAACAGCATATCATCATTCCCACCTTTAAGCAGATGATCGACCCCTCGCTCATCCCGGCGGCTGTCACCGATAAACTTGCTGATATCGGACTCTGGGATCTGAACCCGCTCAACCTCTTTCGCATCAACTGGCATAACGAACCCCGCGAGAGCGGCGGAAAATTTGGCGGCGTCAACTACCTGGTTCTCCCCAAAGAACTGACCGGTGTTGATGCCCGGATTGTCATCCTGCTGGGGAAATGGTTTCCCACCGGCGCCCATAAGGTGGGGGCGGCCTATGCCTGCCTGGTGCCGCGTCTTGTGACCGGTCAGTTTGACCCGACCACCATGAAGGCGGTCTGGCCGTCCACGGGCAATTACTGCCGGGGCGGGGCGTATGATTCCAACCTGCTGGCCTGTGACTCCATTGCCATTTTGCCCGAAGGCATGAGCAAAGAGCGTTTTGACTGGCTTGCTGATGTGGCCGGAGAAACCATCAAAACCCCGGGGTCAGAGAGTAATGTCAAGGAGATCTTTGATAAATGCTGGGAATTGCGTAATTCCGGGCAGGAGTTGTCAATTTTTAATCAGTTTGATGAGTTTGGCAACTATCTCTGGCATTACGAGGTAACCAGCCGGGCCATGATGGAGGCGTTGGCTGAGGTCATGGCACCGGGCGATCGTTTCCGGGCAACTGTATCCAATACCGGCTCGGGCGGCACCATTGCCTGTGGCGATTACATGAAGGAGCAGTTCCCGCTCTCTAAGATCGTGGCCAGCGAAGCATTGCAATGCCCGACCCTGCTCAACAATGGCTTTGGCGCCCACCGTATCGAGGGGATTGGCGACAAGCACGTTCCCTGGATTCATAACGTGAAGAATACCGATGTTGTTACCGCCATTGATGATTTTGGTCCCATGGGGCTGATCCGGCTGTTCAATGAGCCTGCCGGAAAAGAATATCTGGCAGCCCAGGGTGTTGCCCAGACCCTGGTTGATGATTTGCATCTCATGGGTATTTCAAGTATTGCCAATGTACTGGCTGCCATTAAAACAGCCAAATATTATGAGATGGATGAGAGTGACGTGATTGTGACCATGGCCACTGATTCCATGGAAATGTACCAGAGTCGTCTGGATGAACTGCGTGATGAAGAGGGTGAGTTCACCCCCACCGATGCCGCGGCCACTTTCCATCGCTCTATGTTGGGCGAAACCACCGATAGCATGCGGGAACTGAGTTATGTGGATCGCAAACGCATCCATAACCTTAAATATTTCACCTGGGTCGAGCAGCAGGGCAAGACCTATGACGAGATCCAGGCCCAGTGGTATGAGCATGATTACTGGACAGGTATTCACGACTCCATGGAAGAAATTGACCGGCTCATTGAAAATTTTAACGAGCGTACCGGGTTGTTAAAAAACCTTGGCTGAACATGGCACGAATCTGGCTGAAAAATCCGCTGGCCATACTGGTTGACAGCAAACAGGACGGAAGCGGGGGCCTTGTTGTTGAGGGCAGCATTATTTCTGAGGTGCTTGGCCGGGATCAACAGCCGGCACGGCCCGTGGACGAGGTGTTTGATGCTGCCGCCCATGTTGTTCTGCCCGGCCTGATTAATACCCATCACCATTTTTACCAGACCCTGACCCGGGCCTGCCCGGCAGCCCTGAACAAGGAGCTTTTTCCCTGGCTGAAAAGTCTCTATCCCATCTGGGCCGGCCTGACCGAAGAGATGATCCACGTGGCTACCCGGCTGGCAGCGGTCGAGCTGCTGCTCTCCGGCTGTACCCTGGCTGCGGATCATCATTATATTTTTCCGGAGGCCGCCCCTGAAGCACTGGATATCCAGGTGGATGCCATCCGGCAGACAGGCATCCGGGCAACACTCACCCGTGGCTCCATGAGCCTTGGCGAGGATGAAGGTGGTCTGCCGCCGCGCAGTACCATCCAGAAAGAAGATGTTATTCTGGCTGACAGTGCCCGGGTTATTGATCTCTACCACGACCCGGAAGAGGGCAGCAGGCTGCAGATAGCCCTTGCTCCCTGTTCACCGTTCAGTGTCACCAGCGAGCTCATGCGGCAAAGCGCAGCACTTGCCCGCCGGAAAAAGGTTCGTCTGCATACCCATCTGGGAGAAACTCAAGATGAGAACGAATTCTGTCTCACCCGGTTTGGTAAACGGCCTGTGGACTATCTTGAAGAGGTCGGCTGGCTGGCAGATGATGTCTGGCTGGCCCATGGCATTCATTTTAATGAAGAAGAAATTATCCGCTTGGGCCGGGCCGGTGTGGGCATAAGCCATTGCCCGAGTTCCAACATGGTGCTGGGTTCGGGCCGGTGCCCGGTCCGGGACCTGGAAAACGCAGGCTGTCCGGTGGGACTCGGCGTTGACGGCTCAGCCTCAAACGATGGCTCCAATATGATCCAGGAGGTGCGTCAGGCCTTTCTCCTCCAGCGGTTGCAATATGGTGCTGCGGCCATAAGCCATGACCATGCCCTGCGCTGGGCGACAAAGGGTTCTGCCCGCTGCCTTGGCCGGAGCGATGTTGGCGTTATCGCCCCGGGCAAACAGGCTGATCTTGCCCTGTTCAAACTTGATGAGCCGCGGTTTTCCGGGGCCGGTGATCCGCTGGCGGCGCTCATACTTTGTGGTGCGCATCGTGCTGATTATGTTATGGTGGCCGGCGACTGGCAAGTTGTACAGGGCAGGCCGGTGGGGATTGATCTGGCCCAACTGGTTGCCGAACACCGGGAACTGGCCCTGCTTTTACGCAACAGCCTGTAAAGGAGAGGTCCGGCGTAGCGGTGTTATTCCCGAAGTGGTTACATCGAGAGATGTTTAGTTTATCTTGCTAATTCATGGTGATTTATCACCACTTATTATTATCTCACAAAGGAGAGAGAAATGAAAAAAAGTATTATTGCAATGGCGCTGGGGTGCGCCATGGTCGGTGGGACTCTGTGGACGGCACCTGCTCAGGCCGGGGGCGGTTATTTCCATAACTCGGAAGTCCAGATGCATGCGGATTTTTCCCGTGATAAAGGCTTTGGCAGTAAAACAGATATCTGGACAGCCACGTTCCAGCATTATTCGGAATGGAAATATGGTGATGTTTTCGGCTTTCTGGATATCGAGGGCAAGGATGATTACAAATTGGAACCGGCACAATATTATGGTGAGTTTGCCGGTCGTTTCAGCCTGGATAAGATGATTAAGGGGCCTGAGAATGGCACCAATCTGCTTGGTTCCTTTCTCAAGGAAACCTATGTCAAGCTGGAGATCGACAGCGGGTCCCCGGTCGATGGCTATGACTATATTGATGATTCTCTGCTCTATGGTATTTCCTTTGATCTGGATCTGGGACAGCCCAACTTCGGTTATTCCAATCTTTCATTTCTTGTCAAGGATTACAATGCCATTGACGGCCACGACAAAAGTGATACCAACTGGCAGGTTACCTTTGTCTGGGGACAGCCCTTTTCCATTGGCAGTCTCAATCTTGATTTCCAGGGATTTCTGGATGTCTGGGAGTATGACAACGAGGTGGTTGTCCTGACCGAGCCTCAGATCCGTCTGCAACTTGATTCCTTTGTCGGGAAAGGCAATTTTCTTTCCGACTCTGCCATTGGTATGGAGTTTGAGCTTTCCAACAGATTCTTCAGCCAGAGCGACAGCACCTGGTACCTGAACCCGACAGTTTTCTGGGTAACAAAGTTCTAATTATCCATCGACACTGTTGTAGTTGAAGAAAAAGGGTGGCTGAGTGATCAGACACCCTTTTTCTTTTCAGATGGCGGCACGACCCATACGGTTCACTGTTATGATAGAAAAAAAAATTTTCAGCAGACTGCAACAGGGGAAAACCCTGGCCCTTGTTACCATCATAGATAAAAGCGGCTCTGCCCCGCGTCTGCCCGGCTCCAAGATGTTTGTGGAGCAGAATGGCAGCCTGCACGGCACCATTGGTGGCGGCCGTCTCGAATTTATGGCCCATGAAAATGCCCAAGCCGTTGCCCTGGGTGCGGTGCCGGGAATATCCGAGTTCGATATGCGGGGCACCGGCACAGACATGGCAGCCGACATGGTCTGCGGTGGTATCCAGATTGTTCTTATAGAGCGCCTGACTCCGGACATGGCCCCTCTATTTGCCCTGGCCCTGGAATGTTTTGAAGGCGGTGCCAAAGGTGCCTGGGCCATAGACATAACCAACCCGCAACGGCCGGAGCGCAGCTTTGTTGACCTTCAGAACGCAGATCCTCAATATAACGCAATTGATTTCCAGACCATCATGCGCAGCCGGACTACCAGGCTGGTTGATCTTGCCGGGCAGGTTATTGTGGTTGATCCGCTGCCCAAAAGCGGTACGGTTGTGCTGTTTGGCGGCGGCCATGTGTCACTGGAGGTGGCCGAACTGTCTGCCTCCCTTGATTTTGAAGTGATTGTCTGCGATGACCGGCCGGAATTTGCCGGTAAGGGGCGTTTCCCCATGGCAAAAGACGTACAGGTTATTGATTTTACCAGGGCCTTTGCCAATATAAATCAGAAAGAGGAACTCTATCTTCTCATCATCACCAGGGGGCACAGCTATGACCAGGAAGTTCTGGCCCAGTCCCTCACGACCCCGGCCCGCTATATAGGCATGATTGGCAGCCGGAGAAAGCGTGACATCATCTATGAAAATTTACGGAAAAAGGGCTTTACTGAAGAAGATTTAGCCCGGGTGCACTGTCCGGTGGGCTTATCCATAGGCTCGGAAACTCCCCGGGAAATTGCCGTCTCCATCATCGGGGAACTCATCGCGGCCAGGGCCGGGGTTTTGTAGGGTGTTACCTGTTTCTGCAACACTCATTGCCCCGGACGATCAGGTTATTTCCATTGTCGGGGCAGGCGGAAAAACCTCACTCATGTTTTTGCTGGCCCAGGGCTTTATCAGGCAGGGGCAGCGGGTCATCACCACCACAACCACCAGAATCCGGGTGCCCTCAGCCGATCAGAGCCCTGCATGTCTTTGTCAGGACATGGTCGACAGCCCCCTGGCAGTGGGTCAGGCTCTGGACCGGCATGGCCATGTCACCGTGGGCAGTCATCTTTTAGCTGGCGATAAGCTCCAGGGTCTTACGCCGCAACAGCTTGAAAAAATTTTGAGCAGTTCAACACCAGACCGCATGATTATTGAGGCAGACGGCGCCCGCAGCCTGTCTCTGAAAGCACCCGGTGCAAACGAACCGGTGGTGCCTGCCTGGACAGACCTTTTTATCGCCATGGTCAGCCTGGATTGTATTGGCCGGCCCCTGACCGAAGATTTTGTTTTCCGACCCAATCCGGTTGCCGCCATCACCGGCCTGCGGCCGCAAGACCCGATCACCACGCAGGCCCTGGCCCGACTGGCCGCCCATCCCCAAGGCATGCTCAAAGGCTGTCCCCCCACAGCCCGCAGCTGCATTTTTTTCAATAAGGCAGAAGACACAAACGCCCGCAAAGCGGCCAGGCAGATTATTGCCGCAGCCAACACCCTGCCCGGTATCAGACCCGACTTCTGGGTCTACGGCTCCATCAAACAAAATACCTGCACTGTTCACCCTGCCGCATAACCTCCAGTGAAAATTGATTAACTCGTACCGTTGCTCGAGGCTACTCGCATCCCTGCCGGTCGGTTGCAACCACCCGGTCAATATTCTTTGTATCAATTCTCTGTAGTCAGCTATAAATAAGGTAATCTGAATAAGCGAGAAACCTCCAAGTGCGTTAAATTTGGTAAGTAGTCCACTCAAACCTTATTAACCCACAGGAG
>JALXCX010000201.1 GCA_026990725.1 Desulfobulbaceae bacterium | reverse complement strand
TCAAATGACGAGGTAACAACTCCCTGAATCTGCAAACCAGTTTGACTGCTGAGATATTTAGCCAGGGCATTCACCCGAAGGTTAATCTCGTCAGTCGAATATCTTGGTAACATCGACAGACGATAACTGGCAGCAAAAGAACAGGAAACTCCTGTAAAGAAAAAGAAGCATAGTACTATCAAAAAACGAGTTCTGAAACGTATCATGACTAACTTCCTTAGTAGTATTTATAAAGTAATGGGTAAGAGGCGCTTACTTTTGCTATTTTCTCAACCGGTCAAGAGCTGCTTTGATGGATATTCTCATCCGGTCAAAAGATAGAGCCAATTCTCTCATTTCACGGGGCCCCTTTGAGGGGATTTCAAGATCAAGTTGCCCGAAACTGATACGATTAGCAACACCTGTGAGTTCCCGCATTGGTTTGCCGATAAGGTTGGAAAGAAGGACTGCCATCATAAGCCCTATAAAGAGAAGGGCCGCAAGAATTGACAGCGTCAGGGGAGACTTCAGGGCATTACGAATAGCATTATTGACCTCTGAAACATACACACCAACATGAACCGTACTCCCCGTGTCAGAAACAAGAGTCACCTCATCAACAATTTCCTGACCTCCAATAGTCATTCTGGCATTATGTGAATCTTCACCTGAAGGCAATGTATTCTCTTTAAGAAGTTCCCGGGGGAAGCCCCCTTTCTTGAATTCCTGGACAAACTGTGAATCAAATCTGTTAATATCGTTAAAAAAACCGGCAATAACGATACCTTTTCCATTCACAACAGCGGTATAGGCTACACCTGGAATTTTACTGATTCGCTTCGCTTCTTTATTCACCTGCAGGTAATTCCTTAGAATAAGAGGTTTTTTGACAACACCGGAAAACGCCTTGCTGACAGCCTGAGTCCGAAGGTCTACCTGATGATTAATGATACTGGGAATAAACGTCAGGTATAAATAAGCAAAAGCGGAACACACCAATAAAAAACCCAAAAGCATGGTTGCTAAAATATAGGTGCGAACAGGTGTTCCTTTGCCTCGAGTCCCTCCGGGAGTACCAGCATCGGCAGCGGGAGCAGCGGCTGTTACAGTAGAATTGGAACTGGTGGCCTCGACCTCAACGACAGGCTCCTTTGGTTTTTCAACAACAATAATATGACCACATTCTTTACAGGAAAACTGTGCTTTATCGCGCTGAATACGTGTCTCATCAATGTCATACTTTTTTGCGCATTCTTCACAAATGACTAACATGTTCGTGACTCCTCCTTCGCTAGGGTCTTAAATTGTATATACTAAAATCTGTTTTTTCGTTGCGAGCCAAAAAAACTTACCGGATCTTTACTATCATCTAACTATATGGCCTGAGGGAAAACAGGTCAATTTTTTTATGAAATAAATAATCATGTTCTATAAGCAGACTTTGGTTTCCCCAAAAAAAAACCACCTTTAAAAGGTGGTTGTAAACTACGATAGCAATTCACTAAAATAACTATATGTTTTCCAGACCAAGAGGTCAAATTTTTTATAAAAAAACCTGACGTCCTCTAAGGAATCTCTCTTCTATCCATATAAACCACAAATAACAATCATTTTCCAAACAGCTACCTACCAAACGGTATGAATCACAATCACTCATATTGCTGAGCATTTTCATGCCTCCAATCTGGAAGCATGAAAATGCTCTCAGTTGCAAACCGTTTATTCCCTAATTTTTTTTAACAACCAGGCCATATTTTGACCGAGATTCTTCATTGTTGCTACGCCCTCTTCGTCTCCTGCCACATCTCCCTTTTCCCGTCCATTGGCAAAATTCCAGTAGGAAGCACCGACAGTGATCATCTGGCCAATGGTAAAAAAATGATTTATGGAATCAAAAACATGTATAGCGCCACCCCGTCGCCTGGCAACCACGGCTGCGCCGACTTTTCTTCGGTACATATCACCATTGGCACGGGAGACCATTCCAGTCCGGTCAATAAGGGCTTTGAGTTCACTGCTCAGATCAGCAAAATAGGTTGGAGAAGCCAGTATAATGCCATCAGCCTCTTCCATCTTTTCTATACATTCATTAATACAATCCGCATCAACTATACAGCGCCTGTCTTTCTTTTTAAAACACTGATAACAGGCAATACAGCCATGGGGATGCTTGCCGCTTAGATTGACAAGTTCGGTCTCAATCCCTTCTTTTTCCAGCTCTTCAAAGACATAACGAACCAGCTGCTCAGTATTCCCGCCTTTACGGGCACTTCCATTAAAAGCCACAACTTTCATATATTAAACCTCATCATCATCAGACATTACGGATCGGGGTAAATCTTCAAGAGAAATTTTCCCAACTTCTTCAATACCACGCTTAAGCGCCTTACTGTTCATCTCTTCGGTTCCCTTGGGAACTCTTGCAAGCAATGCTTTTTCAAGATTGTTCAAATCAACCTGCCCGGAAAGCGAGCCAATTGCCCCCAGGGCGACCATATTGGCAACCAGACCACGGCCGATTTCTTCTTTGGCTATCCGGGTAAAGGGAATGGAAATAATTCGGCTGGTGGGTTGCTGTTTGACGAGATCACTGTCAACGACCAGTATCCCATTTGGTTTTAGATCATAAAAATAGGCATCACACGCCGCCTGATTCATCGCCAGCAGCAGATCAAGTTCCAACGCCTTGGGATAATCTATAGGTACGTTACTGATAACCACTTCAGCCTTTGACTTACCTCCACGGGCCTCCGGACCATAACTCTGTGTCTGACAGACCTGCTTGCCATCATAGACACCAACCGCCTCGGCAAAGACAACAGCTGCTGTAATTAATCCCTGCCCGCCGGAACCACTGAAACGTATTTCATACCGTTCCTGTTTATCTTGTTCTGAAGTCATGCCTTCTCCTTTTGCGCCCTGGCCTGTTCACGGACTTTTATATACTCTTCAGTTGAAATCGGGATCTCACGATCAGCTAGAACCCCGATGGTGGTTTTTCCTGCAAGCTCTTCAGGGCTCATTTTGGCAGCCCGACTGACAGTAACAGCCTGTTCCTTAAACGATGAGAGCATGTCTACGGCCCCACCCAGTTTGTTCCGTCGCCCATACTGAACATGACAGTTGGAAATTACTTCAACAACAGCGAATCCGCGTTTGTTGACAGCCTGTTCAATGAGCCTGTCGACAAGATCAGCATGATAGACTGTCGCTCGGGCCACAAAAGATGCTCCTGCTGTGACCGCAAGCTCAGCAATGGAAAAAGCATGCTCAATATGGCCATAAACGGAGGTCGTTGATTTCGATCCAAAAGGGGTTGTAGGAGAGTACTGCCCCCCGGTCATCCCGTAAATGGAGTTATTAATAATAATAGCAGTCAGGTTAAGATTCCGGCGGGCGGCATGGATAAAATGATTGCCCCCGATTGCTGTTGAATCACCATCCCCCATAATGGTTATAACATTCATCGCCGGATTGGCCAGCTTCACTCCTGTTGCAAACGTGAGTGCCCGGCCATGGGTTGTGTGCAGGGTATTAAAATCAAGATACGTAGGCATCCGGCCGGAACAACCGATACCGGAAGCGAGGACAATATCATCTTTTTCAATATGTAACCGGTGAATTGCCCGTAACAAGGCCCCCATAACAATACCGTTGCCGCAACCAGGGCACCAGACATGAGGGAACTTTTTATTATGACGAAGATATTCGTGGCGCAAGGCCTGTGCAGGAATAGGCATAAGAGTACCTGTTGCTAAAGTTTCATCAAATGTTCAAAAATTTCACGCGGTGTGACGAATTTACCGTCTATACGATTATGTTTAGCCACCAGACATTCACCGTTGTTGACTCGCTGTACCTCCCGGCTGATCTGACCAAGATTCATTTCCGGAACCAAAACCGCCCGGCATTGCTGCAACAGTGGGGTTATAGTACTGCGTGGAAACGGAAAAAGCGTAATCAACTGAAGAAGCCCGGCTTTGACACCATTTTCTCTGGCATCCTGAACCGCCCGCAAAGCAGACCTGGCAACGGCACCATAAGCGATAACAAAAACCTCTGCATCGTCAAGATAATACCCTTTGGTCATCTGGATATCGGGAAAACCACGGCTGATCTTTTTTGCCAGACGCTCATGAAAGCTCTTTACCTCACCCGGATTCTGGGTGGGATACCCCATCTCGTCGTGAATAAGACCTGTCACGTGATGACGATACCCTTCTCCAAAGGCGGCCATGGGCGGCACACCTCGTGCATCACCTTCATAAGGCTTGTACCAGTCAGGTGGAACGCTGGGGGTGATGCGATCAACGACTTTTATTTCATTCACATCGGGCAGTTCAACGCACTCCCGGGTATGTGCGACAACTTCATCAGAGAGCAGAATAACCGGAACCCGGTATTTTTCTGCAATATTAAACGCCTTGACTGTAATGGTAAAAGAATCCATAACAGTTGAAACAGAAAGCACAACAATGGGATGATCACCATGGGTTCCCCAACGGGCCATCTGCACGTCGCCCTGGGCCGGGCATGTTGGTAAACCTGTAGAAGGTCCACCCCGCATAACATTAACGATAACGCAGGGAACCTCTGCGACACAGGCAAAACCAAGATTTTCCTGCATGAGTGAGAATCCGGGTCCGGACGTTGCGGTCATTGCCTTGACCCCGGCAAGGGAGGCCCCGATAATGGCACCCATGCTCGCAATTTCATCCTCCATCTGGATAAAAGTGCCATCGACTGCCGGCAATTGTATTGACAGTTGCTCTGCAATTTCAGAAGCCGGAGTGATAGGGTAACCGGCAAAGAACCGACATCCTGCTACGAGTGCTCCCTGAACAATAGCTTCATTCCCCTGCAGGAGATAGCGCTGCTTGTCCTGATCAGACATCATTTGCCCCCTTCTTTGTTTGGCGTTCGGATACGGTAATGGCAAAATCTGGACAATGAATTTCACAAAAACGGCAACCTACGCATTTATCAGTATTAACTATTTCCGGTTTACCGTTCTTGTCCGCCTTGATAATTTTCTGCGGACAGAAAGCCATGCAGATCCCGCAGGCTTTGCACCAGTCATGATAAAAAGAAACATCAAAATATTTCTTTTTTTTAACTGTTTTTTTGCAGCCAGCTTTGACTGGCGTCTTTTTTTTCTTGCTACTTTTTTCAGTCATTTTATTCCCCGAAAAAACCGTAAATAACAGAATATCAGATGGATAACCAAAGAACCAACTGATCCGCCCTGCTGTTAAACTCCGCAATACCTTTTACTCCTGAAAATTGCAAGAAAAACTCTAAACTATTTATTAATTGCAGTAAAAATTGATATGAATTTCCCCTTGTAAAGCATGATTTATTTGTATATACATTTTTCTATTCAATTGCGAAGTGATTTCGTTGCGCCACAATTCAATCAGGAGGGTTACATGAAAAAAGGAATGTTTTTGGGTCTTACTCTGGCAGCGGCAGTTTTTATGGGTTTTGGGCCTGCTCAGGCTAAAACACAATTTGTCACCATTGGCACTGGCGGAATTACCGGGGTGTACTACCCCACTGGCGGCGCTATTGCCAAGATGGTCAACAAAAAGAAAAAAGAATACGGCATTCGTGCCACTGTAGAGTCCACCGGCGGATCAGTTTTTAACATCAACGCTGTTATGAACGGAGATCTTGAATTTGGCATTGCCCAGTCTGATCGTCAGTTTCAGGCTGTCAAGGGAATGGCCGAATGGAAAGACAAAGGACCACAGAAAGATTTACGTGCGGTTTTCTCCATTCATCCCGAATCAGTTACTCTGGTTGCAGCGGTCGATGCCGGAATTAAAAGCATCAAAGATCTCAAGGGGAAAAAAGTTAATATTGGCAATCCCGGATCCGGCCAGCGCCAGAATGCCATTGATGCCCTGACTGCTGTTGGAATTGACTATAAAAAAGATTTGAAAGCAGAATCTATTAAAGCTTCCGAAGCAGCAAGTCTGCTGCAGGACGGTCGTATTGACGCCTTTTTCTATACTGTCGGGCACCCTTCAGGAGCCATCAAAGAGGCAACGTCCGGGGCCAGAAAAGTTCTTATTGCCGATGTCACCGGGGTTGATGAGCTACTGGCAAAGTATCCCTACTATGCCAAAGCAACAATTCCCGCAAGCCTTTACCCCGGAGCTCAAAACGAGAAAGACATTAAGACGTTTGGTGTCAAGGCAACGCTTATCACATCTGCCAAGGTCAGCGACGAGATTGTCTATGCCATTACCAAGGAAGTCTTTGACAA
>JALXCX010000200.1 GCA_026990725.1 Desulfobulbaceae bacterium | reverse complement strand
AAAAGCATTGATTGCCTCCTTTGTTTGCAGAGGAACCAATGCCCCGGCAGGGGAAGGTTCCCCTGTTTGGGTGTTTGTACTGTTTTTCGTTTATGCCACTGTCTTTTGCCGAATTTCTGCCAGCACAAAGACATTGGACTGTTCAGGTTTATAAATACGGATCGGTTTGGCGTTGATCTCACCACAGCCCTTACGGTCATACCAGCCGACCTTTCGCCCGGCCCAGTAAACTGTGCCGGCTTTCAGCTCAAAGCGGTTGCGACCGACATAGACAACTGCGCCATCATTACGGATATACACCTTGCCCCGCACAATAAATTCATGCGAAACACTGGTTGTATCCCCGCTGGCTGTTGTCATGGTTGTGGTGGTCTTGATCGTGGTTGTTGTCTGCAGGTCAGGATCATCATCCAGTGCCAGGCCGGAAACCAGTTCACACTGCTTATACCGGTTCCAGGCATCGTCCAGTTTGGTGACTGTACTCTTGCCGGTTAATGCCTTGGCAAGCTCGTACATCATGGAGTTGTCGGACTCCGACAAAGCTGCCAGTCCCTGATCGGACAACTCACCCTCAACGGCCAGGGATGTTTCCATCTTCTGGGCCATGAGTGAGAGCGCCTTTTCCTGCATGGTTTTTGCGTACGCCATGTAGAACACCCGAACCGGCTTGTCCTGACCAATACGCCATGAACGACGACTGGCCTGCCGCAGGGTGAATACAGAGTATCCGCACTGGAAAAAGATGATGGTGGGAAAATCCAGCAGATCCAGCCCGGTTTTCACCAGGTTGGGGTTACAGATTAAAAGATCATACCTGCCGGTGGCCAGATTATCCTTCAGCCACTGCTCACGGTTTTCAGGCTTTACGCCCTGACTGCGCATGATGAGCGGTGAAAACCCGTTTTCCATGAGTTTTTCTTCCAAAGTCGGCAAAAGATCCCTTGTGCCGGTATGCTCCAGAAAGACAGCAACCTTGCGCCCCTGTTTTTTCTCTGCTGCAAGAATCTCCAGCAGACGTTCTTCTTTGGGGAGCAGGTCAATATCCAGAGCCCGGGCACTGCCGACAATTTCTTCTATACCGTTACGTTCGAGCGTGACCAGCTCTTCGACACGGCAACCATCAGGATACGCCAGCAAAGACTGGAGCATCTTTCCCAAGAGCCGCATGTCGCCACGGGCCAGAGCCTGCTGGGTTGCCGTCATCAGGTCTTCTGATAACTGGTCATACTCTTCTTTCTGTTCTTCGTTCATGGCCACCGGCACGATGATCTCATCATATTCCGGCAGGGCTTCGCTGATATCAGAGAGCCGAATAAATACCGACCGTTCAAGAAGCAGATCCGGTAGGAGCAGCGGTGAAATACCCGGTGCCTCCTTCACTCTGGACCTGCCAATCTTACGACCAATGCTGGCAATGTTCAGGCTGACTGCAATATCTTTACTGTCATAGGTGCGCTGGACAACGCCGTAGCGTTCGGCAAACTGTAGGGTGCGGCCATATTCAAAGCCTGCCACCTTCATCCGGCTTGGAAACATCCGCCAGAGAAGGTAAAACAGATCTTTCGAATAGCCGCCCATCAAAGTTCCCGTCAACGCCAGCACCTTTTTCGACCGGGCAATCAAACAACTCATTGCCTGGCCCTGTGCAGTACCGCCGCCCTTGAGCTCATGCACCTCGTCAAGAATGAGGAGATCAAAGAAGTTTTTCGGAAAAAACCGCTTGATGAACTCGGCCTTGGCATAGCGCCGGACTTTATCCCTGTCTGCAGCCC
>JALXCX010000199.1 GCA_026990725.1 Desulfobulbaceae bacterium | reverse complement strand
ATTTTTGAAGGAATGCCGGAGATGCAACGTTTTATCTCAGGTTTTATCCTTCTCTCTCCAATACTTGTTATTGGCGGTATACTGCTCATTATTCGTCTTCCCGGTAAACTGACCAGATCCATTGCCGTCATCATGCTGGTATTGGGCCTGGCCTACATGGGATGCTTTGAATTTATCAGAGAAGGCGGACGAAGGCCCTATATCCTGCGTAATTACATGTACTCAAATTCCATTCTCACAACAGATCTGCACACTGTTCAGCAAAAGGGCCTGCTCAACAAGGCCAAATGGGTACGACATAAACAACTTACTCCGGAAAACAGGCTTGAGGTCGGCCATGACATCTACAATATTCTCTGCCTGCCCTGTCATTCGATTGGCGGGCCGCTTAATGACATAAAAAAACTTGCTTCAGTTTTTTCTGAGCAGGGACTCGATGCTTTTCTTTCCGGGGTGGAGACAACCCATCCCTACATGCCCCCCTTTGCGGGTACAGACCAGGAGCGTGGTGCCCTTGCTCATTACATTGCCTATTCTCTAAACGGACAACGAACAACAGCAAAAAACGTTGCTGCAGAGAAAGTTGCGGTGACCATTCCTCCTTTTGCTCCCCAAAAAGACAAATATGTCCTACTGGCCTGGAGCGACATGGGAATGCGCTCCATGACAGACAGTTCCAGTACCTGGATGATGCTGCCCCCGGGTGAAACCATCCATGCCGCACTTATCCTGCGAGGAGAATCACCTGAAGTCATCACTGAAGATGTCACCCTGTACTATGCGGCGGCCCCTGCATTCACCAAACCGTCCGGACAGGTGGATTTCTGGAACAACACAGCACTTCTTTATGGTCGTGAAATCCCTCCAGATACCGGGCTCAGCGGAGCAAAACCCGGGGGCATCATGACCCGGGGGGAGTCCTCCTTTACCGCAGAACTTCTACCGCTTGTTCCCTATACAGCAACAGGAGAATACCAACCCTATCCAACGGTGACCATCATCGCCCGCGACAAAAAAGGATATGAGCTGGCACGAACCGTGGTCGTGGCACCCATTGCCACAGAACTTGGCTGCCGCAACTGCCACGGCGGCCCCTGGCGGATCGGAGACAAGGCCGGTATGTCGGTCCAGACGGCAGAAAAGGTACTGAGTGTCCATGACAAACGCTCAGGTACACATCTTGCGGCTCAAGCCCAAGCCGGCTCGCCTGTTCTCTGTCAATCCTGCCACGCAGACAGTAACGGCAACCACCAGGGCAAGAACAGCCAGCTCAACATGTCGGCAGCCATCCACGGATTCCATGCAAATTTCCTGAAAAACCAGGGGGGAAAAGCCTGCGCAAAATGCCATCCTACCGGGGAGACTGGTCCCACCCGGGCGTTCAGAGGAATACACCACACCCTTGAACTGGAATGCACCAACTGTCATGGCAATCTGGAAGACCATGCCCTGTCGCTCTTAAAAGGTGAACTTGAAAAAGGGAAATCACACGCGCAACAATTAATGGTCGGAATCACCCCCAGGGCAGTGGCTACGATCAAGGAAATCCGCCCCCGCAGCCCCTGGATCAATGAACCGGACTGCCTGTTCTGTCACAAGAATTTTGAGCCTCCTGAAGAAGATACAATCTTCAACCAATGGACGGCCGGCAAAGACGACCTGTTCCGTAACCGGACAGATGAAACCGGCCAGTTGTACTGTGCTGGTTGCCACAGCAGCGCTCATACCCTGTATCCGGCAGATAATCTGTACAACGAAAAACTGGATATCATACA
>JALXCX010000198.1 GCA_026990725.1 Desulfobulbaceae bacterium | reverse complement strand
TTTAGCTCGTAAAGGTAAAAAACTTTCTACCTGGCGTGAAAACTACTCATAGCAAACAGAACAAAAAAACTCGAATACCGGAAAGAGTCTATTTCCGTATCGGTGAGGTCAGCAGTCTTGTTGGTGTTGACACCCATGTTCTGCGTTATTGGGAATCAGAATTTAAAGTGATTAAGCCCCGCAGGGCTAAGTCAAAGCAACGGCTCTACCGCAAAAAGGACGTTGAGAATCTTTTACGTATCAGGGCTTTGTTGCATGATGAAGGTTATACCATTGCCGGTGCCAGGAGATTGTTGAAGTCTCCTGGAAGAAAAAAGTCTTTGGCAAACAAAAAAACGTTAGCAAAGAAGCCAAATTCAGATCAGAATCATCTGGATGAAATTAAGCAGGAGCTTGAAGAGATACTGCAAAAGATTTCGTCTTCATAATTTTTTGTAAGGACAAGTTGACAGCATCAGGCCCTGATGCTAAAAAAGAACACTCTTTTTCGGAACGTGGCGCAGTCTGGTAGCGCACTTGACTGGGGGTCAAGTGGTCGGAGGTTCAAATCCTCTCGTTCCGACCAAAACAAAAAAAGGATCTGGCACGTTATGGCGCCAGATCCTTTTTTTTTGTTTTGGTGTAAGGTTCCTTCTTTTTCGATTCCGGATGAAGCCAGAGCAACATCTTTCTTTTTAGTGGAATAAAATAAGGGGAGGGCTATTTGCGAAATTGCTCACCATGAATGTTGTATCTTTTCAGAATTTTTTGCAGGGCGGCCCTGGTAAGATCAGATCTTCTGGCAGATTGAGAGATATTTCCTTTGCTTTTTTTCAGTAGAGTATGGACGTAGTGCCTGGTGAAAGCATCAAGACAGGCTTCTTTTGCTTCCTTGTAGGGGATTATTTCCTGGTCATAGTTCTGTTTAACATTTTTTTCTGTTGGCCAGGATGACGCCATCATGAGATGCTCCGCCCCGATAACTGAGTCTGGGCAGAAAAGCACGGCACGTCGTATGACATTCTGCAGTTCTCTGATATTTCCGGGCCAGTTATGTTGTAGCAGCTTCTGTAATGCGCTTGTTGACAGCTGTTTCTCCGGGCAGGCCAGTTCGACCTGGACAATCTTTAAAAAATGATCAGCCAGCAAAGGAATATCTTCTGCAATTTCGCAGAGCGAGGGCATACGCAGATTAAGCACCGAGAGTCTGTAGAATAGGTCCTCACGGAATTTCCCATCGACAATACGCCCCTCAAGATCAGCATTTGTCGAAGCGATGATCCGAACATTAATTTTGCAGGAAGTATCTGCTCCAAGTTGTTTAATCTCCTGTTCCTGGAGAACTCTCAGAAGTTTGGTCTGTACGCTCACTGGAATATCACCAATTTCATCAAGACAGATAGTCCCCTGGTCTGCCTGAAAAAAGAGTCCGGCATGATTACGGGCAGCCCCAGTAAAAGCGCCTTTACGATAACCAAACAATTCTGATTCAAGCAGATCTTCAGGGATTGCCGGACAGTTAACCATGATAAATGGTTTATCCGACCGTTTGCTGAGCATGTGGATGGCCCGGGCGCAGAGCTCTTTCCCTGTGCCTGATTCCCCCCGAATAAGGACTGTATAATCACTGTCAGCAGAGGTTTGAATTGTTTTATGCAACTGCTGCATTGTGCTGCTTTTACCAACTATTCCCGGTGCCACGTCTTCTGCGCAGAGACTTTGCCTGAGTCTTTTGTTCTCCCCGATCAGCCTGCTCCGTTCAATGCCCTTTACAAGCAGTCTGGCCAGACTGTCTAACTCCAGAGGTTTGGTGACAAAATCCCAGGCTCCACGCCGGATAGCATCAACAGCCAATTCTATAGTGCCGTATCCGGTCATCATGATGACAGTAAGCTCTTTGTCACGCTCATGAATTTTATCAAGAATTTCCAGTCCGTTGGTCTCGCCCATCATGATGTCCATAAGAATGAGATCAATCTGATTTTTTTCTATTATGGACAGGGCTTCTCTGCCATCTGATGCGGTGAGTACGAGGGTGTCTGGTAGACGCCTGGCAAAACTCCGTTTGAGGCCGGTCAGAAGGTCTGGTTCGTCATCAACAAGAAGTATTTGTGCCGTTTTGTTTGGCTGTTTCTGGTCATTCATTATCTGCGGGGCTCTCTGATATGGGAAGAATTATGCTAAAGCAGGTTCCCTGAGTGAGGATTGAACGGACCTCGATTTGCCCGGCATGTTCATGGATAATGCCGTAGCTTACCGACAGGCCGAGGCCTGTTCCTTCACCGGGTTCTTTTGTGCTGAAAAATGGATCGAAAATCTTGTCCTGAATCTCTTGAGGAATGCCAGGCCCGTTATCTTGAATTTCAATAAGTATTTTATTGTCTTTCAGGTTGGTTTGCAGAGTAATTTGACCATCGCTCTTTATTGCCTGAGCAGCATTAATTATCAGGTTAAGGAGGACTTGTTTAATCCGGCTTGCGTCTATGGAACAAGAAGGCAGATCCTTGTGAAGGGAACAGTTCATGGTAATCTTTTGTTTTATAAATTGTTGACGGACCATGGATACAACCGTTTCAATCAGATCGTTGATATCTGTTGCTGCCTTTCGTATTTCTGTTTTGCGGCTTCGTGAGAAATCAAGGAGATCTGCAACAATACGTCGGCAGTTTTCGGCATGCCGTTCAATGACGGTAATATCTTCAATAATTTCGGGGCCTGCACCTTCATTTTCTTTGATAATATCTGTGTAACAAAGAATCACCCCCAGGGGGTTATTGATTTCATGGGCAACTCCGGCTGCCAGTTGCCCCACCGCAACGAGTTTTTCTGTTTTTTGGATGCGGCGTTCGACCATTTTTTTCTCCGTAATATTTTTGGCATAGCAGATGACGTCATGGATTTCGCCCTTGTCTGAGAACTGTGGATAGAAAGTAACTTCATAAATATTATTCTCCTGATCATGCACCTGCTCGGTCACCGGGGTTTGCGGCAGCACGGAAAGCGGGGTCTTGCATGTTTTCAAAGGGCAGGGATTTTTCATTGGCAAGTCAGTGAGTGAACGGTTGAGGATTGCCTCAAGTCGCAGATCGTGCTGTTGGAGAAAAGCTTTGTTGACCATTTTTATACGGTATTTGGGATCCAGCAAAATGACAATATCCGTAATGCCGTCAAAAACCGACTGCAACAACTCTTTACTGCTGATAAGTCGTGCAATGTTTTGCAGACTTTCTATGGTAATACCCACCTGATGACCGATGGAAAAGAGCAGCTCCTGCTGCTGGGCATCAACTTCCTGGAGGTCATCGCCAACAAAGGTCATCACGCCAAGGACTTGTCCCCGGCAGCAGAGGGGGATATTGAAATTATTGACCATTATGCTGCCTGTTTCCGTCATGGTTAAATGACTGCAGGTGGCCTCTTGGATAAAGCTTTCAAAGTCCAGCATTTCTTCATTAAGCAGTGGAAGGCAGACTGCGGGGTCAAACGGGATATTCTCTTCAAGGGTTGCCGCATTCTCCCGGCACTTGAGAGTGAGTTGTGCCTGCTTTCTGTCAAGCAGGTAAATACCGGCTCCTGTTGCAGGGATAACCTTTAATGTCTGCTGTAGGACACTTGGGAGAATGTCCATAAGGTTGACTGATCGGGTAATAAGTTCACTTATGGTGTTAAGAGTACGTAATTCCTGGCCTCGGCTGATAACCTGTTTGCGAAGGATGGATTCGGATCGTTTCAGGGCAAGAGTTCGGTCTTCGACTTTTTTTTCGAGGTTCTGCGTATAGTCCTCAAGTTGTCTTCTGGTTTTTTGCAAATGGCGTGCAACCAGCTGGATAGAGGTGGCCAGTTCGCTGAATTCGTCCTTGGATCGTGCCTGCTCGTAAAGATAGGCTCCATGCTCATCCCGCAGGTTTTCTCTGAAGATTTCAAGTAATCCTCGTAAATCTCCTATGATGAGCCGGTTAAAGAAAAACCAGATAATGCCATAAAGAAAAAAAACAGAAACAAAGGCTGTGCAAAAAACTTTCCAGCCAACTGCTAGTATGGGCATGATGCCGACGTTAATCGGAACCCCGATGCTCACAACCCCGCTCACCACATCAGCTTTGCGGTGGAAGCCATGTTCAGCTCCGTAGAGATCAATAATTTGTTGAGGTGCATTGTTCGGGTTTCCATGGCAGCGAAAACAGGAAGCATGAAAACGTACCGGTTTAAAACGCATAAACCTATGTCCAGTGTCCGACTTGACAATGCCCCGCCAGTCTTCTTCTTCCGGATGTTTGTTAAAGTAGGTAATGATTTTTTGCTCAAGAGTATTGGCTTCAAAATCGCTGTTCCGGGCATTAATGGCAACACGTCGGTAATCAAAGGAAGGCAGTTTGTTTTGAAAACGCTCCATAATGACCCGGGTTATATAAGATGAAGACATGGCCTCAAGGATAAATGTGTCCTTGTCCAGAACATCATACATCTTGGGGCGGAGTACTTCCCGCACATAACTTCTGGTCGATTCAACAGCTGCCATAATCAGCTCAGTCTTATGGTACACCTCCTGCTCGAGCCGTTTTTTTTCATGCAGATAGAGAAAGGCTGTGGCAATCAGACAAAAAATAATAAAAATAAGGCCGAGACCTATCAGGAATTTATTCTGTAATCCAACGGAGTGTGTACGGTCTACTGCTGAATGAGCCGCTGTTTTGTTCATTGAAATAACCTTTTAAAAAGCGATGGCGTTTAACAGTACGGGATGGTTGATACCTGTCACCTGCATCCTTACGTAAGCACTGCAAACTAGAGTATACAGTATCCTTCGTTGCTTGTATACATGGATTTACAACGATGTGCCTTCTTAAGTATGCACCACGTTGTATATATCTTTCACCTGTCCTCCGCTTCTTGGAACAGGAGGAGTCATTTTTGTGTAAGTACATGCGTAACTAACTGATAATATAAACTTATGTTATAAATGTAATTTTGGCCCCGTATTTGCTTAGCAAAAAGAAAGAGAAGCGTATCCCGTTCTTTGACTCGGATTATAAAGGGGACGCTGATTTGCCTGACAATACATGAGGGAAAAAAGATGAACAATCCAGATAAGAAAATAGTGGCTCTGCTCTTCCTGGGAATTATAGCGGCATTGCTTATTTTGGCCCAAACAGAAGTTATGGCCCCTGTAATGACATTTATTCTCGATACCGATAAGGGAACACCGCTTCAGCTCATAGGCTGTATCATTGCTGCCGGCTTAGCGATGCGTTTTGTTTTTATTTTATTAAATATGATCGGCAAGTACTATGCCGGCCAACTGGACAGGATTGCAGAAGAAAAATAAACACGAGGAGGTGAACATCTTTTATAAACTTGGCTGGTTACTCATTGTAGCCTTCGTTAACTTAACAGAAAAGGAGTGATTATGGCTCAGGTACAGGACAATAAGCCGCTGTTTATTATCAGCGGCCTAATGATTATTTATGCTTTGATAGCCAGCAGTGGAATCCTGCATCCCTTAATGAAATATCTGCATACAGCTAAAACTGCAGATTTGCAGGTGAGCATGGGCTTTATTTGCGGAGGAATAGGCATCCTTGGTGCGCTTATTAACTCGGTTCGCAAGCCTGGAACGACTGTTATTGATCGTTTCGTTTTACAGCCTTTGCCAGGTATTTTGCTTATCATCTTCATGGCCATGGCCATTCGCTGGTATGTTGAACCTGTGGTCAAACTTATCAGTCACGGTCTCCAACCGGTTCTTGGTTTTAAAATCTACAAGGTCTTGAACTTAAACTATGTCATCCTGGGGCTCTTGGCCGGTGTTATTATTACCAACACGTATGGCATACCAAAATTTGCGGCTGCCGGTGTCAAATGTGCCCGTTTTGTCTTAAAAATGGGTGTAATTATGCTTGGTGCCCGATACAGTTTTGCAGAGCTTGCCAAACTGGGTTCCTATAGTGTTGTCCTGGTAGGTACCTTTGTTCTTGGAACAGTGTTTTTTGTGCTCTGGCTGGGAAAATTGTTCAAACAGCCCAAAACCATGACAGGTGTTTTAGCAGCTGGAATGGGTGTCTGTGGTGTTTCGGCTACGGTAGCGGTTGCTCCTGTTGTAAAGGCCAAAAGTGAAGAAATGGCGTATACTATTGGTACCATTTTGTCTTTTGGAATTATCTGTATGTTTGTTTTTCCTACAGTCGGTCATATGGCGGGTATGAATCCTGTCCAGTTCGGTGCATGGGCTGGAACCGGTATCCTCAACTCTGCACAGGTTGCAGCTGCAGCTCTTGCTTTTAATGCTGTTGATATTAAGACTTTAAAAGTTGCTGAAATTTTTAACATCACCCGTGTCCTTTTCCTGCCTATTATCGTGCTTGTTCTCGCGGCCTGGTTTGGTAAAGAAAGTGGGAAAAAGCTTACTTTTAAAGAAGTCGTTATTGATAAGTTCCCGATTTTTATTCTTGGCTTTTTACTGCTCTTTGCCATGTCATCATTGGGCCTTTTTTCACCGCCTACCCATTACAAAGGAAAATTCATTGATTACAGCTATAATGAACGTTCACAGGTAACAGAAAAAGAATGGGAGTCATTAAACAAGGCTGTACAGGAAAATTCTCTCACCGGATTGAAACCCGAGCAGCTGGCCGCAGTGAAAGATCTTGTTGCCCAGCGCCAGCTTGCCGGTAATTATGAGAGTAGGACAGACAAGAAGTTGTATAACAAGCAGGGCGAACAGCGGATGTTCCAGCTTGAGTCAATTCTTGCGGCTGCTAAAGGGAAAGTGATCACCCTTGATAAGAGTGTTAAGGGCGCTATTCACCATGCTATTAAGCAGGTGCATAAAAAATCCAAGACAGTCAGTACGTTGACAGACTGCATGATATGGTTCTTTGCCTTTGGGCTTATTGGTCTGGGAATGCAGATTACCAAAAAGGCCATTTTTCAGGCAGGTGGCTGGCCTCTGCTTATGGGCGTTATTTCGGGCATCACCAAAGCAACGCTTTCATTCTTTGTTGTTCTTTGGCTCGTTAAGGATGTTGTTCTAAAATAATGGAGCCCCTGAATCAAAGGTTTTGGTTCAAATTTGTTGAAAAATGAGTACTATATTATGAATATTCTAGGAATAAACTGGTTTCAGAATGGTTTCGGATTATTCCGGAGGACAAATATATGAGTGAAGAAAAAACAACTATTGAAACAGGTGAAGCCGGTAAGGGGGAATCTGTCATTTCAAAGAATGCGAACACAGAGGAACTTGAAGAACGGGCCTTGTCTGTTTTTTCAAGTGAAAGAAATGAAGATATAACAGCACTTGTTCTGTCTTTGATAACGACCTTTATCGTGCTGCTTTTTACCAAATGGATGTAGTTGATTCCAGGTGAGCAGGCTTTGTCATCCGTCCCCCGGCATTCGTGTTGGGCGGCGGATGACTTTTTTATACATAACTTACCTTTACAGGTAGAAAATAATAAATATGTTTACATCGCTTCTTCTCTGTACGCATGGAACTGAAGGCGCAGCACATGCCGAGCACTTGGTTTTTACGGATTTATGCCGGAAGAATCCAGAAATTAAAGTCACGGTTTTATCTATTATTGATCAGGATTGGCAGTCGATGACAGGAGATGACTGGCTTAATTCGAGCAAAACCCATACCACGTTTTTAGATCATGTTGAGCAGCAAATGCAGTCTGAAAATGAAGATGACTGGCAGAAAATAAAAGAAAAATATCCTGCCGCACGCAAAGCAGAATTTATCGGTGTGGTCGGGCCTATTGAAGAAACCATTGCAGGAATAGCCCAAAAAAGGGGTAGCGACCTGATTGTTATCGGTCCATTTCGGGAAAGCAGGCGGCTTTTTAATTTGAAGATGGAAAAAGGTCTGCGTGCCCGGATAAAACCCGAGAAACTCCACCCGTTACTTCCCTGTCCACTCCTCATTGCTCCTGTTTGTAATACAGGCAGATAATATGGAACAGTTTGTCGATTTATTTCTTTCTCCAACTGCCGCAAAACTGGCTATTAAAGATATTCTCAGCGAAGTGAAATTGCTCAGCCTGCATCCTCACTGGTTTGTAGAGGATCCCGTGCAAAAAGAAAATGGCCTTTTTGCAAACCTGAGGGATTACGCAACTGAAAAAGAGTTTTCACTTGGGCTTCATCTTGATACTATCCCGGCTCAGGATGATCCTGCTGGTTCTGTTCTTATTTTTCGTCTGACTCTTTTTGATTCCGAGGTACAGGATCTGCTCTTTTTTACAGAGCAGGAAAAAACCAGAGTACGAATTCGCTATAATAAGGAACAGCCCGCTCCTGAACTTGAAGCAGACATGCTTCTCTGGATACGGGGAATTCAGGAGTATCTCAGGTTGTACACTCACACAACGGCCCGCACTCTTTTTTTTCGTCTGCTGATGAATAAAATGGTTCTCCAGATGAATCCCTCACAGCGTAAAATCTGCCTGATGATCGCCAAAATAACTGTCGTCGAAATCGTCGTGATCCTGCTGATTGTGATCGGTTATGTGTCCTTTGGTCAGTGACTCTTCATCTTTTCGTTTTCAATCTCTGCAAATAGAATTAACTAATTGTTGTAATTTCCATTGTATAACGTGTCTGCATTCCATTAAACAAATGGTTTTAGATACGCAGGATCTTTCGGCATCAGTGTTGACCCGCCTGCAGCCTGTTTTACCGTACACGGCATCTGTGCATCTTCAGGGTTGGGGTGAAGTCATGATGCTTGATGATTTACCCGATCAGATTCGCTGGTTTAAAGAACAGGGCTGTCGTGTGAGCATAACAACAAACGGCAGCCTGATGAGTCCGGCCCGGGCCGAAAGTCTTGTCACTTGCGGCCTGGATGCTCTGACTTTCTCCATGGCCGGGGCTTCTGAGAAGGTGCATGATCGCTATCGCGGTCAGGGGAGTCATCTAAAACTCTGGCAGGCTATGCAGAATTTGTTCTCTGCCCGGAAGAAAATGTCCAGCAGGACACCTGCTCTTGCGGTAAGCTATCTTCTTACCCCAGACACATTTCCTGAATTACCCCGGGCAATACATAAATCACGTTCCTGCGGGATCACGCTTTTTGCCGGTGTTCATATGACCCATCCGGTAACAGAAAATCAGCAATCAATGTGTTTGTGGCAGGTTGCTCACAAAAAATATTGGCAAAAAATTATCAGGCGTGCGCACTGGCAGGCTTTTTTAGGACGGATCAAACTGCAGCTTCCGCCTTTGCAGCCGGTTCTTACGGCAGTTTGTGATAAGAATCCTTTAACGTGTTGTTTTATTGCAGCCGATGGTACTGTAGCCCCCTGTGTTTTTCTTGCCCCTCCAAAAACACATCCGGGGAGTGATCCCCTTAATTCCACAACGCAACCACTGCCTGTACAACTTTTTGGTTCGCTCAATACCGAATCATTGCCGTCCATCTCGGGGAAAAATGAGTATCGGCAGTTTCGTCAGGCTTTTTTGCAACGGAAGATTGTGTATGATAGAGAAATGGCCAAGGTCGGGGTAGATCTTAACGGTATTGACCAGCTTGAACAGGCTAAGAGTAACATTCAAAGGGCTTTTGAAGATCTGCCTGTGCCGGTTTGTTGTACAGGGTGCTCAAAAATGGAGGGATATTAGTATGGTTATGCCTGAAGTCGGTGACATGCTGGATATTTTTCTTCTCCGTTCTTTACTGCATGAGGGACCGTTAACCTGTCTGTTTCGGGCAGAGGATATCCTTACGCAACGAGAAGTTATTTTAAAGATTCCCGGTTGTGACATTCTTAATCAGCCAATTCTTTTGTATCATTTTCAAAACGAAGACCGTATAGGTCGTCTGCTCGATCATCCTGGTATTGTGCGTTTTATCCATCGGCAGCGAAGCAGGCAGTATATTATAATGGAGTGCATAAAAGGCAAGGATTTACGGTCTTTTTTGAAGCCGCAACATCCCATGGAACTTGACCGAACGCTTGCCGTGCTGCATCAACTCTGCGGTATCGTCCAGTACATGCATGGGCAGGGAGTTTGCCATCTTGACCTTAAACCCGAGAATATTCTTTGCAGCAGTTCATTACACATTAAGGTTATAGATTTTGGTCTGGCTAGTTGCCGCCATTTTACTGATTTATTGTCCACAGATTTACAAGCTCCATTGGGTACGCCCTGGTATATTGCCCCAGAGCAATTGCAGGGGGTGCGGGGGGATCCAAGATGCGATATTTACACAATGGGTATGCTCCTTTATGAAATGCTGACCGGTCAACTACCCTGGCCCCGGACAAGCTCGCTACGTGTTGCCCGCCGTCGTTTGCATTACGATCCGACTCCTCCCCGTCATCTCAACAGTAAAATTCCGCCGCAAATTCAATCTATTATTTTACGTGCCATTGCCAGGTTACCTGATGAGCGGTATGAAAATGTTGCAGACCTGCACAAAGATCTACACCATTGGCAGGACTTGCCGATTACCCCATCAGGTCGTAATAACAGAAAGTTGCCGATCTGGAAGCGTTTCTGGCCCAAAAGTTTTGTCCTGTCCGGCAAAAAAGATGTCAGGAAACCTCCCGTAAGCTCAAGGAAACAAATTATAGGTGCATTTATTGATGATCCGGGCTGTGATCTCATGCTTGCTGAATTAAAAAAACAGGCCTTGATGCGCTCTGCTGACATTACATTGGTTCATGTTATTGAAGAAGATGATGACTCGCATGTCAGGCGTTATGGCATAATTGTCGAAGGGGAAAAGCTTATGTGCCGGCTTGAAGGCGCAGTCCAACTCCTTCGCCGTTGCAGTTTAGATCCGGCGATTCGTTTAATTAGAGGTGAAGTAGTCGATGTCCTACAGGAACTCTGTGCTGAGGCTAATGTGGAATTGTTGGTGATAGGCGGCTCACGTAAGGAGGACAGTGCTTTTTGCTCCGGTTCGGTCTGCACCGGCTTGTCTGCAAACTGTTCGTGTCCGGTTAGCATAACTTCTGGAAGGCAGTTTCCTCAACTCTTAGAACTTGGCGCCCTTAATCCTGCTGAGTTGACAACAGAGCAGGTGATATCCTGTGATATTATCCTGGTTGATATCTGGTATGATCAGCTGCATGTGATAATCAACGCTCTTTATGGAAAACTTGCAACAAGAAGCCAGAAAACACTGTCGTCTGTAGAGCAATGGCTGCTCCGGGATTTTTTTTCCTCTCTTACCGGTTTCGGGCAATGGCAAGAAGTTGTTACTCTCCTTCGTCCTGTGTTTGATAGTTTTGTGACTCTGGCTGATAAAATTGACCAATGCAGCGGGACGGACCCTGCCGATCTCCAAAAAATATATCTTGAAGATGTACTTCCTCTGTCCTGCAGGCTCAAAGCAACTTTAGCTGATGTCTCTACTGTCCTGCACAGTCACCTTGTTGAGGCGCCCCCTGTGGTCCCATTTCTTGCAGATTCAGATTGTCCGGTAAATATCCCGGGTCTTTCCTGTTATGGCCCCTTGTTGCGTGCTTTTGATCTTGGTCAGGATTTAAATGTGTTGATTCATAGGCAACAGTTTCGTAAATCTCAGTCTGAAAGAATGGAGAACAATTGAATGAGACTGATGATTTTTTCCGATATTCACGGCAATCTTGAGGCACTGAAAAGCGTTCTCGAACATGCCCAAATTCAGGGATATCACAGGTGTATCTGCCTGGGTGATCTGGTGGGATACGGGCCTTGGCCAGAGGAGTGCATTCAGCTTGTCCGAAGTTTGAAAAAATGCCGGGTTATTGCCGGTAATCATGATGTGGCAAGTTTATGGGAAACCTCCCCTTATGGCATGTCATCACTTGCCAAAAAAGTGATTCTTTGGACAATGGATAAACTTTCTCCTGAAAGTAAAGAATATCTGGGCTCACTGCCGGACCGGCTCGATTTGGCAGATATGACCTTTGTTCATGCCAATCCCTACAATCCCCGGGGCTGGCGTTATGTATTTGACCGTAAGCATGCTTTGCGCTGCTTTGCCGCAACACGTACCAGAAATTTGTTTATTGGACACAGTCATCGTCCCATCATCATTACCAGAAAGAATATGTTCTCAGTAGATATTCAATCTGTGACAGGCAGCGGGCAGTTTTTGCTCAGTGACAAGAGTCGACGAATTTTTAATTGCGGTAGTGTCGGCCAGCCTCGCGATAAGGATGCACGTGCATGTTATATTATCTATGACTCCCGATTACAGCAGATTACGTATTATCGGGTCAGTTATGATATAGAAAAGACCACCAGGGCTGCTCAAGAGGCCGGATTACCAACAGCAATTGGTAAACGGCTTTTTAAGGGAATTTAGTCTTTTGTTTTTACATTGGGTTACAGGTGATGAATAATCTTCGTACCAGACAGAGAACAGACAGCAATCTTAGACGGCAGTTTTTTATCAAATCAGCTCTTCTGCTCGTCGGAGGCTGTTTACTTATTTCAGCTCTTACCTACTGGAACACCCGGCGCCTTCTCATGGATGAGGCTATGACTAAGTCTGAGGTCATATTGCAGGAAGTGGAGGCTGTTCGTTGGTATGTGCAGGATGAATTGCGTCCTAAAATGTATGATCTTCATGGCGCTGATACGTTTATAATCGAGGCCATGTCCACTACCTATGTTAGTGCAACCATAATGGAAAAATTTGGACAGTCCATGCCGGATTACGTCTATCGAAGAGCTTCTGTGAATCCCCATAACCCCCGGAACCTTGCAGATTCATTTGAAGAAGAAATGATTGACTGGTTTGAGCAAAATCCATCCAAGGGGTTGTGGCAGGGGATAGTCAAAAAAAACGGTAAGGATGTTTTTGTCTCCATGGTTCCTGATTATTTTACAGCACCTTGCATTCGTTGCCACGGCAAAGTCCAGGATGCCCCGAGATCGTTGGTTGAGAGGTATGGTAAGGTAGGAGGGTTTCGCTTTAAGGCAGGTGATCTAGCGGGAATAGACTCTATTTCTCTCCCCGTTTCCAAGTCTCTTGGCATGGCGCTACATGGGAGTATTATTCTTTTTGCCATGATGCTTGTTGTAACTTTTCTCTGGCTCTGGCTCTTTAACCTCCTCTTTCGTCGACTCGTTGTAGAAAGACTTGGAGCCATGCTTTTGCTTGTTTCAGGGAAGGGTGCAGATGAAAAGACAGTTCACGGTGATGAGCTTGACGTGTTACGTGATTCTGTGGGATCTCTTCATAAATATGTGCAGTCTGCCCAGAAAGGTGCCTCGTTACAGCCTAATTTTATTAAGGAATATGTCGTTGGTCGTCCATTGGCAGCTGGGGCCATGTCCTGGCTCTATAAAGGGGCTTCAGCTGTAACAGAAAAAAAGGTCTGCCTTAAAATAGGTTTTTCAGATGCTTTGAATAATCCCTTATACCTGGCCTGTTTTCAGGCAGAAACTCGTCTGTTTGTAACCCTCAAGCATCGAGCCATCCCCAGGGTCTTAGAGCGGCTTGATGAGGGTCTTGTTCTTGATGAAGTGACAGGGGATAATCTTAATACATTTATTCATGATCAGCCTTTATCTGCTGAAAATACAGGAATAATTTTTTCCCAGATTTGTGATTTGGTCGGCTCTCTTCATGCTCAGGGGATCGTTCACCATGATTTGCGCCCGGAAATATTTTTATTACGACCTGATAAACATCTTTTTTTAACTGATATGGGACTGGCGAGCAGTGATTTACTTCCTGATCCCATTGCGGCTGCAGGACTAGGCCCTCAGGGGAATCTTTGCTATATGGCGCCGGAGTTAATTAAAGGCCGGCGAGGTGATTCCAGAAGTGATATTTATTCGCTGGGAGTCTTTCTTTTTTTTGTTACGACAGGCTTCATGCCGTTTAAAAGAGAGAAAGGAGAGAAAGTATCTTTTAGAAAGTGGCTGCAAAGAAAAGAAGAGTTTGTCATAGCTCAACATGATTTGGAATTGATGTCGGAAGAACGGCAACGGATTATTAAGAAAGCTATGGCTTATGATAGCAACAACCGCTATCAGTGGGTGGAGGATTTCTGGGAGGATCTGGAGCAGGAGGTAGCGGAAAGATAATCTATGGTGTGTCAAAAATAAATGCCTCCCGCCCAAAGAGGCAGGAGGCATTTGAAAATTCAGGCAGGAAGGTTCTGTCTGCTTGAAATCAGCATCCTTCAATAGTTTTGTGGGCCGCACCTTTTGCTGTTTGTGCAGCTTCATGGGCTGTGCCTTTTACCGCTTCAACGGTGTTGTGAGCAGCATCTTTGGTCATCTCAGTTGTTTTACTCATCGTGCCTTTAGCACTCTCGCCTGCCTCGTGTACCGCATTTTTGGAGGTGTCAACTGTATTTTCAACAGCATCTTTAGCCATGTCTGTTGCTTTGGTTACAGAACTTGCTGCCGCTTCTTTTGCTTCCTGGGCGGCACCTTTGGCTGCATCCATTGAGTTGTGAGCCATGTCCTTTGTCGCTGTCATTGCATCATGAGCAGCCTCTTTGGCTGTCTCCACCGTGTTACTTGCCGCTTCTTTCGTTGCTTCTGCAGCCTTGTGTACGGCAGCACTTGCTTTATCTTTCGCTTCTTCTACAGCATTTTTAGCAACTTCTTTGGCACTTTGAGCTGCATCTTTAGTAGCATCAGATGCTTTTGTTAATGAATCTTTGGTGGCCTGAGTTGCACTCTGGGCAGTGTCTTTAGCTTTGTCTGCAACTTTTTTTGCATCATCACTGCTGCAACCTGTCATACCGATAAGCATCAGTCCGAGTACTGCTATGAGCATTTTTTTGAACATTTTTTTCTCCCCTGAAAAATAGAATTTGTATCTGTAACTTTAAACGACATAATTATACAATCTCTTACTGCTGATTGTCAATAGTACTAATGAAATCACCAGGAAAGCTTACCGGAAATTATTGAATCCAAGCATAAGTGTGGCGGAAGAGAGACGCTTTGAGTCGAGATGAGCCATAATCGCACAGTTCGAAAGATAGAAAAAGAAACAAGAACGCTCAATGGTGGGCGTACAGTTTTTTACGTTTGAAAGAATTATCCTCAAAATTAAAATGTAGCGTTACCCCTCGCGAGGGAAAAAAGTGTGAAAAGTTACACTTTACCCGTCGATGAGTATATAACTAACGAAAACATGGGTTAATAATTTTTACGTTAGTATTTCGGTTTGATGGTCTTAGGGAGAAATTCTAACTGGAGCCGTAACTATGCAGGCCAGAGAGAAGGAAATTAACACCAAAATAGGTAAAGAATACTGAAATAAAACCCAGAATAGCAAGCCAGGCAATTCTGCTGCCACTCCAGCCGCGTGTAAAACGGGCATGGAGGGTAGATGCATAGACAAACCAGGTTATGATGGACCAGGTTTCCTTGGGGTCCCAGCTCCAATACGTTCCCCAGGCCTCGTTTGCCCAGACAGCGCCTGTAATAATTCCAGCTGTGAGCCACATAAAACCAAAGACAATGGTTTTATGGGTAAGGTCGTCAATAATCTTTAAATCTGGCAGGCCGCCGGTGAGTGTATTTTTTGAAAGTCCACGCCTGTCTGCTGATTGCTTCAGCAGATACATCATGCCAAGGCCTCCGGCAACGGCAAAAGCACCATACCCAATGAAACACGTCATAACATGGGCAATGAGCCAATTAGACTGTAAAGCAGGTATCAGCGGACTTATCTCCTGATTGATACCTTTTGCAAAAGATGCATAGGCCATTGCCGTAAAAGCAAAGGGCATGACAAAGGCGCCCATTACTTTGGCTTTGTATTTATACTCCATGAAAATGTAAAAGATGGTGGTGCACCAGGCGAAAAAGACAAGCGATTCATACATATTGGTTAGAGGCGCATGGCCAATACCAATTTTATACGATTCAAACCAGCGTAGTGCCAGGGCTCCGGTTTGAGCAAGTACACCAAGAATTGCTAAGCCCAAACCAATTGATCCAGCTTTTTTTCCTTTAAAGACCAAAAGACCTAAATAGAAAGCAGAGGAAAGAAGATAGGCAATTGTTGTCAGACCAAAAAGTTGTGAACTGTTCATAAGGAATCCATCGTAATTCGGTTTGCTGTTTTGAAAATGTGGCTTAAGTAGTTGACTACTTTTTTTGAGATTCTAAAAAAGAGTCAGCAAGAAGAGAAAAAATCTTCTCAAAACCTACTTTATTCTTATTGGCGCTACCAGCTAAAATGATCTCTACATTATCATCATTCTTGTGAATATAGGCCCATATTTTACGATGTGAAGTGAAAAATGCGACAAACAGGCCAAAAAGCATTAGGCCGCAACCCGTATACACCCACCAGACACCGGGATCTTTCGTCACCTGCAGGCCTGTTGCATAGAGTTGTTTAATGTGCAGCTTGTAATCTGCAGACGGCCTTTTGACAAGGGCCTCCTGGTCGTTATTCAACCAGAATGTTGAAGGCTCCCCTTCTTTGTCACCAAACCAGACTTTAACCCGTTGAATGGCTTCGCCCCGGCCTTCTTTGTTTATAATACCAAACGAAACGTTGCCGTTCTCAGAAGAAACCTGCTTGCCCCCAGGAATAATTTTTTGCTCAATTTCCCTTGTTTTTTTGTTAGTTAGCGTAACTAAAAAATCGGAATAGGGTTGGTAGGAGGACTGGTAAAAGGTTATCCCCTTATAGGTGAGGGGAGTGTTGACTTCAAGAAAGTGAACGGTTTTGCCATCCTTGAGAACTACCGGCTTACCATCTTCGATAAGAGTAATCTTTGAAAGAAAGGTCTTTGGCATGCCATTTGGGTAGTAATCAATGTTGAAATAATTACAGCGAACAGTAAACCCAAGATTAACTTTTTCCCCAGTCTGAAACGAATAGATAAAATCGGTTTCCTGACTTTCAGGGATCATGATACTTCCTTTAAAGGCAAAGTCGGGATTATGTAGCACTTTTTGAGAAAAAGTCGATGAACCAATGACCGCCCCTAAGAGAATAATAAGAATAGATATGTGGACAATATATACCCCAAATCTTGTCCAGGCACCTTTCTGGGCAAACAATAAAGTACCTTCCTCCAACTTTCGGCTTTTGGCATGCCATCCTTTTTGATTCAGGAAATTGGTTGTTCGGGTAGACGCTTCTGCCAGAGAACCGCCAACTTGGAATGTTTTATTCAAAGCTGTTTTTGCGACACGAGCCGGATTGATAGCAAGATTATCTTTGCGGACAAGGCGAATAACACCGGGGATACGCTCAAGGCTGCAGATAATTAAATTCAGGCTGAAAATGCCGAGTAAGCTAAGGAACCACCAGGAGTTATACATATCTTGGATGGTTAATGTATGGATGAGGTCGGCCAGGTTCTGGCCATATTTATCCACATAGAAATTACCGGCTTTATTCTGGGGTATTAAGGTGCCAATAATTGAGGTGGCAGCCAGAAAGAACAGGAGGAAAAGCGCCAGCTTGACAGAGGCAAAAAAAGACCACACAGGATTTTTTTTCTTTTTAGCCATAAAAAAAGTACACCCGTAAAAGTATTATGAGGTTTATCTGGTTCCCCTTGTGTGACACAAAGTGGTTTTGTAAAAAAAACAAATAATTTTCTATTATAAAAGATTATCAGGAAAAAGACTGTAATTATTTCACAGCTGAGTTGGTTGATGCCATAATATTTTTTTGGCACGATTCTATATTATTTTACACTGAGTAATTATAAAAGCATTGATTTGGGTCAATTATGAGCAGTGAGGAAGAACGAGAGAGGCGTTGTACACTTCATAAAATAGAGCTCCTTACTTAAGGTGTAGTTTCCGGATTTAAGTAAGGAGCTTTCTGTTTTTTATTGTCCCAAATGAGCGATGAGACGGAGGGAAGCTATTTTTTCAGGAGATCTCTGATCTCTTCCAGAAGAACTTCTTGTTTGGGCGGCTCTTCAGGCTTCTCTTCTTCTTTCTTTTTCATGCTGTTAATAGCCTTAACCGCTATAAATATGGCAAAGGCAACAATAATAAAGTCAACAAGGCTCTGGATGAACTTACCATAAGAAAGCAACACTGCCGGAGTGTCGCCAACCGCCTCTTTGAGCGTGATAGCCAGATTGGTGAAATCAACACCACCCATCAACAGCCCAATTGGCGGCATGATCACATCGGCTACAAAAGAGGAAACAATTTTGCCAAATGCGGCTCCAATGATAATACCAACAGCCATGTCAACAACATTCCCTTTTACCGCAAATTCCTTAAATTCCTTGATCATACCCATGGTTCCGATCTCCTTAAATAATGGATCATTGTCTTAAAATTAAAATTTCAGTCGAGGTTTCATTTTTTTCATGGTTTTTTCGCCAATACCTTTAACATTCATAAGATCTGCGGCAGTTCTGAACTTCCCGTTTTTTCTTCGGTAAGCGACGATTTTTTTAGCAGTTACTGGGCCGATTCCGGTTAGTGCAGTTAATGTCTTGGCATCCGCAGTATTGATATTGATCGGACCTGTTTTTGGTTGTACTTTTCGTTTGGATTTTGAAATATTTTTTGATTTAGAGGTTCGTTTTCTTTTGGACGTGGCCTTTGCTTTGCTTTTTGTGGCTGCTTTGTTCTTTGCCTTGGATTTTTTGGTTTTTGATTTCTTCTTTTTGGTAGTCTTTTTGCTTTTTGATTTGGTTGACTTGCTTGATTTTTTGCTTGAAGTGTTCGGAGAAGACTTAGCCATCACCGGCCCGGAAAAGGTGAAGAACGTCACAACAAAAAAAGAAATCAATATTGCCAGCACAGCACGTTTGTTCATAATGTAACCTCCGATCAAAAATTAACGAGTTAAGAAAGAGACGGGTGATAATAAGAAAAGCATGTATTTTTTAGCTTTTAAAGGCTAAAAAATATTTCAAATATAAAATTTAACTCGCAAATTTATCACGTTAAGTGACTTCGAGCAAGTAAACTTACAGTAAGTAATGGCTTTTTTAAAGCAGTTGCTCTGCTGTCTGGTTTTATTGCTGCAGCCCAACGATCTAGGAGGATGAATTCTTCTTCATGAATGCTCTACGCATGGGCAAAGTTTTTTGGGATCATGACCAAGGCAGGCAACGCTCCGAAATGTCAATATGACGTGGTATGGAAAAAGTGGACACCAACTTAAGAGCGGTTAGACTGCTCAGAGGAGGTGTTGACATGAAGAAAACGACTCTTAGAAAGTACACTGACGAATTCAAGGATGAAGCCGTCAAACTGGTAACAGAGCAGAGATAAAAAATAACAGAGGCAGCCAGAAATCTGGATATCCATGACAGCGTGTTGCGGAGATGGCTCAAAGACCGCTCTTCGGACGGCACGGTAGAATTTCCAAAAAACAACAAACTACAGACAGAACTCAAGCGGCTGAAGCGTGAAAATGAACGTCTGCGCATGGAGCGAGAGATATTAAAAAAGGCGGCAGCCTTCTTCGCCAAGGAATCAGTATAAGATTTCAATTCATTGAATCTGTGAAGAAGGAATATCCTCTCAATTTACTGTGCAAAGTCATGCAGGTCAGCCGAAGCGGTTTCTATAGTTGGAAGACCCGTTGCAAATCAAAACGGGATCAGGAACGCGAGTTCCTGATCCCAAGAATAAAGGAACTCCACAAGATCTCCCGGGGAACATACGGAAAACGCCGTATGGCTGTTGAACTGGAGGCCTCGACTGGAATAACCTGTGGACAGCATAAGGCTGGCACGCTGATGAAACTGGCCGGTATACAGGTAAAAAGGCGTAAAAAGTTCAAAGTTACAACAAACAGCAAGCATGGTCTGCCAGTATCCCCAAACCTGCTGGCTCGCAACTTTACAGTTTCTGAACCCGACAGGGTCTATGTTGGTGACATTACCTATATCTGGACCATGGAGGGGGGGCTATATCTTGCGGTCATCCTGGACCTCTATTCACGAAAAGTGGTTGGTTGGGCGATTGACAAACGAATGACAAAACAATTGGTTATAGACGCATTGGTTATGGCTGCCTGGCGTCGCAAACCATGTCCTGGCCTGATTTTTCATTCTGACCGGGGCAGCCAGTACTGCAGCCATGATTTCCAGAAGACACTGAAACAGTACAAAATAGTGTCGAGCATGAGCAGGAAAGGTGACTGTTGGGACAACGCTGTAGCGGAAAGCTTTTTCGGTACCCTTAAGACCGAGTTGGTTCACGGGGCAGGTTATACAACCCGTGTTCAGGCTAAGGGAGATATCGTGGATTACATAGAGATGTTTTACAACAGCAGGCGGCTTCACTCTTTTCTGGGATACATGAGTCCAATGAACTGGGAGAAGCTGGCAGCTTCACAAAAAGCTGCTTAATAAAATGTCCACTTTTACTTGACCAGGTCAATTCTTAGGCAGGGGCAGACAGGTTGCAGTGGCTTGGTCAGATTAAGGTGGACCCCATTGTCAAGACATAATCTTTGAAAAATAAGATAGTCTCTTTCAAGGATTCTGCGTCTGTGTTAAATCATTTTCAGCCTGTTTGTTGGAGCCCCGTCGGAGACGCCTCTCCGTCATCGCCACCTTCAGGTTCAGCAGTGAGCAGTTATTGTGTCAAGGCTGCGAGGAACGAGAACCCGAAGGGCTTGG